>CAZKOQ010000043.1:0-6875 GCA_964554425.1 uncultured Pirellulales bacterium
CTTTTCCGTCCACAGGTTTTTGTCATCGGCCTCGCTTTTGCCATCGTAATCCAGAGTCCAGTCCTTTGCCCGCCAATGATTTTCATTACCTGCAACCTGTTTCCAGCCGCGAAGGTCAAGACCGTTGTAAAGAGGGCGAAAGCCCTGGTCTTGCTGGGCGACCACGTCGGCAGGCGGATTAGAGCCGGGCAGCTCTTTAATGCGAATGTTGCGGAAGTGTGTCTCGCTTCCTTCGGATTCGAGACAGATATATCCTTTGCGTGGAATGCAGTGATAGCCGCGGGTAACAACTTTGCCGTTGACTGCCAGAGTAACCGTCCCATTCCTGCTTTCAACGCGATAATGGTTCCACTGGCCGGCCGGTTTACACCGCCGTTCGCTGGGAAGTGAGCGCATCCAGCCGCCTGGATGCTGCTTGTCCGGCGTCATAGCGGCCCCTTGAATGGCAAATACGTCGCCGTGACTTGTGTAGTTTTCGGTATTGCGGCCATCCAATATCTGCACTTCAATGGCGCGAGTAAATGGCTCACCTGGTGCGGGTAACGCATCGGATTGTATAAATAAACCGGCGTTACCCCCTTCTTTCTTATGCTGCCATTCAAGTTCAAGTATATAGTTTTCATATTGTTTTTCGGTTCTTATCACGCCGGTAGGAATGCCGCTGCATAGGATTATACCATCCCGCACCGTCCAGGTTTCCGGGGCGCAATTGACGTTCACCCAGCCGGTAAAGTCTTTGCCATTAAATAGCGGCACAAATCCCTCATCATCTCCACCGAGCGGTTTAATCATAATGTTGCGGAACGTGATGAAGCCATTGAGGTTCTGAAAGCCGATATGTCCCTTAAGGGGACGTTGCGAAAGAGCAGGCCCCTTTTCCTGCCTTGCCTTTGTTTCGCGTGATAGGTCTGCATCTATTATCTTCTGGCCATTCAGGACAACTGTTACCCGGCTGCCTTTAGCGGTGATTTCCCACGAATTCCACTGGCCTGGTGGTTTAGTAACCTCTTTGGTGGGGGCAATCTCATCATAAATCGCTGCAGTTCGCTGCTCTGGCTGCGATTTGCCGCCGTAATAGACCTCATGGTCAACCACTTGCAGTTCCATTCCCGTGTAGGCGGGGTCGCCCTCCGGCGGGAACCGCAACCCTATGCCGCCGTTGCTGCCGGTTGTTATCTGCGATTCTAACTTTAGCACAAAGTCGCTGTATTCCTGTGGTGAGACAAGCCAGGTGCGTTTGTTTAGGCCGTAGAGAACGCCTTTTTCGATTTTCCACGGCGTTCCTTCAACCTTCTGTGGAGTAGCGACATTGGACCAGTCGCTTACTTTCCAGCCCGCAAGATTATCGGCAGGAAATAGAGGGACTAATCCTTGCTCAGCCGCTTGCAAGATAGTTCCGTAACCTGTTAGCATTAAACATCCGACAAGCGAAACTAAAAAGATATGCGTGCTTTTCATAGCGTGGACTCCTTATCTTTATATCAAAGATTAAAAATCAAATATCAAAAATGTGGAAATTCCTCAATTTTGATTTTTGCATTTTGCTTTTTGATATTCATTTATTCCATTCTGATGTCATAATACTCGAATAGTCCGGGCAAGTCCAACACGTTTTGCAAATCTGCCGAAGGATGTAGTGATTTTTAGCTTGACTAATCCGCCTTAGGCGGGCTAAATATGGCAGTGCAGGCAGATAGTATTTGTGTGTCTGTTTGGAGTAGTAACCGAATTTTTGTTATTCTTTCAACGCAAAAAGGAGGTATTTATATGTCTATTACCCGTCGCAATTTTCTCAAAAGTTCTGTTGCAACCGGCCTGGCTTTGGGCTTTCCCGGCATATTAAGCGCCGGCAGCGGGCAAAAATACCGCACTGCTTTGATAGGCAGTGGATGGTGGGGGATGAATATCGGTCGCGTTGCGGCAAAGTCAGGTGAGTGCAAAATGGTCGCTATGTGCGATGTTGACAGTAATTTCCTCGACCGTGCCGCCGATGAAATGGAGCAGCTTGCCGGCGAAAAGCCCAAGAAATATAAAGATTATCGCGAGCTTCTGGAAAAAGAAAAACCGGACATCGCCATTGTAGCCACGCCTGACCACTGGCATCCTCTGATTATGATTGCCGCCGTCAAGTCGGGCGCACATGTTTATGTTGAGAAGCCCATAAGCCATACAATTATGGAAGGCCGCGCAATGGTCAATGCCGCTCGCGCCGCCAACCGTGTCGTTCAGGTAGGAACGCACCGGCGTATATCGCCTCACAATGTCTCGGGGCGAGAATTTATCCGCTCCGGCAAGGCGGGAAAAATAGGAATGATACGCGCGTTTGTGCATTATGGCGGCGGGCCGGAAAGACCTCGTAAAAATGTCGAGCCGCCCGCAGGATTAGACTGGGATATGTGGTGCGGGCCGGGGCCTCTGCGTCCTTATAACGGAGACCCAAAGAACCCCTGGGGCGGAGGTATTCACCCGCGAGGTTTCCGTAATTACCTCGACTTCGCCAACGGGACGCTCGGCGACTGGGGAGTCCACTGGATGGACCAAATCCTCTGGATTATGGAAGGGAAATGGCCTCGCACGATTTATTCTACCGGCGGTCGGCCAATCAAAGGACCGGCAATCCTGACCAAGGAAGAGCAAACCAGCGATGCTCCAGACCACCAGGTTGCCGTGTTTGAGTTTGAGGGCTTTACCGTTTCCTGGGAGCACCGCCAGTTTGCTGGCAATAACGCCGAGAAGGGCGAAAGCGTCGGCTGCTATTTCTACGGCACCGAAGGCACGTTCCATATGGGCTGGCAGAATGGCTGGACGTTCTATCCGGTTGACAGAAATAAGCCAGTTATTCACGAGGACCCAAAATTACACGAGCCGGACCAGCAGAATATTCCCGAACTCTGGGCCGATTTTCTCAACGCCATAAAGACAGGCAAGCGTCCTGTGAGCGATATTGAGGAAGTCCAGCGTTCCACAAATGTCAGTTTGCTGGGAATGCTTTCATATAAGCTCGGCCGAAGTATTAAATGGGACGGCGAAAAGGAAGTTATTGTCGGCGACCCCGAAGCCAACAAGCTTCTGCGTCGAGAGTATAGGAAACCCTGGGCGTATCCACAGGTTTAGCCGAGCCCGCCACAACATCTTGGCAGGACGAGACCCTTGGCGGATATGAGAAGTAAACGTGACTGAGTCGCCGGCAATTAAAACTCATTCGGTGATGGCGGCAGTGTGCCTCGTCATAACAGCGGGGGTAACGGCGGTAGCGCTGACGCCGGAGGAGGTCTCCGAGTGGACTATTTACGTTACCAACGACAACTGTCCTGATTACACATGGGGGTTGACCGAAGAGCAAACGCGTCAAAGCTTTGCAGACATTGTCCGCGCTCACTTGGATGAAATGAACCGCACCGACAATCAGGAACCCCATAATCGCGACCGTTACAATATGGCGGTGACACAGGAGGCACTGTGCTTTGTGGAGTGTTATCCCGACCGGAAGGATGAGCTTATTCGCCGCATCAAAGAAGGGCGTGTGTTCGTGAGTCCATACCTGTGCAATTCTCTGTGGGGGTTCCAGAGCGTTGAGAGCGCAATTCGGACTTTTTATCCTGCCAGGCGGCTGGAAAAAGAATGGGGTATTTCAATTGATGTGGCCGAGCATATCGAGCAGCCCTGTCTGCCCTGGGGGGTTGCTTCGATTCTTGCCGGCTGTGGCATACGATGGCTTTCAGTGCCATACTATGGATATGACTCGACCTTCGAGGGTCTAAAGAATCCGCCACTATTTATTCTTGAAGGTCCTGACGGAAGTAGAGTCAGGGTTATTATGGATAAGTGGGCTTCGAGTAAATCAAGTTACACGCAGGGAGGACATATACTACATAATTTGGATACTATCTCAAAAGAATGGCTGCCTCATTACGGTGGTCTCGGTGGGATTTATCCGCTGCGGGTGATTTTGGCCAGTGGGACACACGGTGACATTTCACCTGGCAGCGGCTCGCAGGCGCACGGCTTTGCGGAGGCAATCATAAAATACAATGCCCAGGCGGAGCAGCATCCGAAACTGGTGAATGCAGCACTGCCGCAGTTTTGCCATGCGGTGGATGAGGTTCAAGACAAAACGCCTTTCCTGCCAACTCTTCGCGGATGTTTTGGTCATTCCTGGGACCTGTGGCCTGTTTCGTTGGCGAAGTATGTGGCTGATATGCGCGAGGGTGAGAGGGTATTTCTGGCTGCTGAGGCACTTTTGTCTTTGGCGGCTCATAATAAACCAGAGATTCGCCAGACTACCCGTGATGACCGCCGGCGAGCGGAATGGTGCCTGAGTATGCTTTCAGACCACGCCTGGAATGGGACCGATGATAATAATAAACGGCATAACGCAGAGCTGCGCCGAAAATGGAGTGAGGAGCTGAATCGCCTCGGCCATAAGCTTATGCAAATTGGCTGGTCGGGTGTAGAATTAGAGACGAGTGAGCGTGATGTTACTATTTTTAACAGTATGAGTTTCCAGCGGAGAGGTCTGGTTCGCATAAAATGCCCGAAGGATATTAACGGTGTGGTTACAGATGGGAGGAATATTCCCTGCCAAATTGTGGATGAAGATGGGCAACGAATATTGTATTTTGTTTCACCTGAAATCCCGGGCTTTGGCTTCAAGCAATTGCAGTTAAAATCGGAACATAGAGCCGACACAAAAAAAGATAAACTGGCGGTAATACCGGCTCAACTGGAAAGTCCCTATTACATTCTCAAAGTGGATACTGTTACTGGAGGCATTGCGAGCATTGTTCACAAAGCTTCCGGAGCCGAAATAGTCGTTTCCGGAACCGGACGGGGTCTTTGTCAAACGATTTACTTTGATGGCCAGGAGCATACTTTGCAAAACATCCAGTCGGAGGTTGCAGCCAGCGGTCCGGTGCTGGTGCGTTTGAAGATTACCGGCGATGTCGAGGGAATCGAGGTAACAAACTTTATAACGGTGTATTCTGAGCTTGACAGGGTTGACTTAGATGTCCATATCAATAATCCTGTTACAGCAAAGCTACAGCGTCTTTGCCAGGTATTTCCGGTGCTAAGCAAGGGGGCAGTGCTGCGAATCGAAACGACAGGAGCGGTAATTCGCCCCCGGTCACAGCCGGAGGGTGATTTACTTCCGGGTGCGGATACGCGGCGGTTTGCCGTGCAGGGCTTCATCAATGCTTCTTTGCCGGACGGGGTTGGTGTTACGATAGCTCCGCTGGATGCGTATGCGCTGCGGCTGGATTTGGACCAGATTACATTTGAGCCGCTTGGCAATGACCAGAATTATCGCGAGGTTACTCGGGACCAGGATGGCGTTACCGACTTTCGGTTTCGTTATGCCTTGCAAGCTCATACCGGCGGTTACCGAAGTGCCGAGGCGTTTTGCTGGAGTAGGGCTGTGGCGACGCCGCTGTTTGCTGCTCTGGGAACAATTCCCGAAGACAGAATTCCTGTGAGGGGTATTGAGGTCGATTCGGCAAGGGCGATTGCCACCTGTTTGAAGCCGGCAGACGGGGACATTTCAGAAGGTTTTATACTGCGCCTCTGGGAGGTAGCCCGCCAGACGTATGGCGGGTCCGAACCTTTGAAAATTGGCCTGAAAGGATATAAAAGGGCAGTTCTGACCGACCTTTTGGAACGCGACATCAAAGAGTTGCGGATTGTCGATGGGATGGTAACAATCAACCCGAACCCGAACGGCTTTTGCGCGCTGCGACTTGTGCAGTGACAGTTACAACACCAATTTCGGTTTAGTTACTCTCTTTACTAAAACAATAGAGATGGTTCTTTGTGCGGATATACACCCGTCCGGGCTGGAAGGCAGGAGAGGCCTGACATTCTTCTTTTATTTCGAGCCGGGCAATCAGTTCATATTCTCTTGCGGCTTTGAGAATAAATAGAGTCCCTTCGTCACTGAGCAGGTAAAGCAGGCCATTAACTAAGCTCGGTGACGCCTGGAAGCTGCTCCCAAGGTCTTTTTGCCAGACCATTCCCCCATTTATGGCATCATAGCAGGTAACCAGGCCGCCTGTATCGACAAGCCATATCAGCTCGCCGTTGCAAACAGGGCTGCAAATAGAAGGCAAACCTTCCTCGGCGGCCCAAAAGATGTGGCTACCTGTTATGTCCCCTTGTCCGTCTGGACGAATGGCAGCTAATTTCCCATCCACGCTGACAGCAAACACCAGGCCGCCAATAAAGATTGGAGATGGGACAACCTCTCCGCCGAGGCATTTGGCTCTCCAGATTTCATTTCCTGTTGCCGGTTCGTATGCGATGACGAACGGGTCGCCGCAGGTGATGATTTGTTCTTGGCCTAAAAGATTGGCGACGATTGGTGAGCTCCATGAGCAAGGGACAGGTCGTGGCTTTTCCCAGACCGTTTGGCCTGTGGATGAATCGAGCGCTATGAGTTTCGATTTGGAGTCTTCCGCCGAGGCCTGGTCATACTGCACCAAAAGCAAGTTCTGCCACATTTCCAGAGAGGCCGAATGTCCGTAGTTGTTGTCAGGTGCGCCGAGATTTCGTGTCCATATTGTCTTGCCTTCAAAATCAAGGCAGGCAATATCGCCATTTCCAAAAATGGCGAAGACGTAATTGCCGTCGGTTATAGGCGTTGGCGCTGCAAACATAAAGTTGTCATCGACATTTTTTTCAGGACCGGCAGGTGGAGCGGTTACTTCTCTTTGCCAGAGCAATTTGCCAGACTTTGACTCGAAGCAATAAACTTCGCGTTTATCTTTGTTGCCGCCTGTGAGAAAGACGCGACTTTTCCAGACCACCGGAGAACTCTGACCTGGAAGCGGGATAGCGGCCTTCCAGAGGACGTTCTGGCTGGTCTCCATACTAAATAAGAT
>CAZKOQ010000043.1:6885-14625 GCA_964554425.1 uncultured Pirellulales bacterium
AAGATGGGCACGTTCTCGAAAGGCGCGATTCCGAGTCCTCCCAGGCCACGAAAGCGAGGCCATTCGGTTGCATCAGTAAAAGCGGCAGATTTTGCGATAACAATAGGGGCAGAAATCTTTTCTGAAGGTTGTTTTTTATCAGGTTTTTCTCGAACCTCAAGAGGCGCTTCTTTGGAGGTTTTTTCGGAAGCGCCAGTTAATTCCAGACAGACAACGTCACCGATATTATTGCGGCAGTAAAGTTTTCCATCGGCGAGGGCGGGGACCGTCCAGGATTGTCCGCCGAGCACACAATTGCGCGAAAGCTCCTCGTAGCTGTAAGGTGAGGCCTTTGCAATAACAAGCTCACCAGCTTCTCTTAGGATGATTAGTTTCTCTTCGAATACAATCAAATTGCCCCAACCCATTTTTTCTTTTACCCATTTGACTTCGCCTGTATCAAGGTCGAGACACTTGAGTGAAGATTTTTTGCTATCCTTTCCCTGGTAGTCTGTGCCGGTGTTGTCAAAACCATAGATGTGCCCTTGCCAGATTACCGAGTTGCAGTGAAGAGTCTGAAATTTTTTGCTGCGGTCTTCCCAGACGACGGTGGGCTTGCCGTTATCTATACGAATCACACCGCAGCCGCGGGGAAGTGAGGCATTTGCGACGAAGATTTTGTTGCCGCAGACGACCGGCCCCATCCAGGCATGTCCCCAGGTGGAGTGGCGCCATAGTTCTGCTCCGCTGGCGGCATTAACGCCAATGACAGCTCCTCCACCCATAAATACAACACAGTCGATACCGTCAATATTGGTGATTGCCGGCGAGCCGCAGGTTATGTTTCCTTTGCCGAGCTGCCAGATGATGTTCCCATTTGATTTGTCTAAGGCGATGTATGATGCCTGCGGGGCATTTAGTTCTAAGATGAGCATCTGGCCATAAATCAGAGGAGAGCAGCAGTAGCCATATACAGGAATACTGCCGTTCAGGTCTTTGGGCAGATTTTTAGACCATAAGATTTTTCCAGAAGAGATGTCAAAGCAAAATAAATGTCCTTCGAGACTGAGTGTAAAGACAGTATTGCCATCCACCATAGGTGTGGAGCGCGGGCCATAGAAGCGGACATCTTGCGACTGGCAGGAGAGGCAATTGTAAGGATACTTCCAAATTACCTCGCCGTTCTCTGCATCCAGACAAAAAACTGTATCTGTGCCTCGCTTATCCAGACCTCTTTCGTGGCCGATGGTGAAGGCACGCCCTTTGCTAACTACAATCGAGGAGACGCCGACACCAACTTTTGCCTTCCATAGATGGGTGGGGGCAGAGAGTAACCGGCCGTTTATTTTTTCAGTTGATATGCCGTTGCGATTAGGGCCAAGCCACTGCGGCCAGTCATCTGCAGCGGCTGAATTGATGAGAATAATACCAAGCAATAGGGCTGCTGCCTGTCTGTGCATAAGTTAACCTATCGTGTCTGAAAGCGAATTGTGGATATTCCGAAAGCCCTGATGGGGAACGCGATACTGTGCTTAGTGAAAGGCAGTTCTGCGACATTTTCCTCTGCCAGATTTGTTCGGTATGCTTTGGTGACGGTAAGAGAGGGGAGTGTTAATGTAGTTGCGACTTCCCTGCCTTGAGTTTCAATCAGACGGGCGATTATTCCATCTCCGTCTTCATCTCTTTTTAGTGTCAATAAAAACACGTTTGGTTTATCTATCTGGCAGAAACTTGCCTTTGGAATGACCTGCTCTGACGTTTGGTCGGAGCGTTTTTTGCCATCGAGAAGAACGGGAATAAGCGGATTGCATATCGCCCATCCGAAATCTTGTGGGCGGCTTTCTTTCCAGCCGCCTTTGTGTGTGGTTATAGAGTAGCGAAACAGCATATCGCCCTGCTGAACCGGCTGAAAGTTGGTTCGGAAGTTGCTGTCCAAAACAAACGAGTAGATATGACCTCTGTCCATCTCTTCTTGTCTTGCAAATTCGCGCCCGAAGTCGGAGGGCTTTACGCCGTGATGTGCCTGCGAGACGTAGCAGGGCCAGAGTCCGCCGGACTCTAACAGATGCGACTCAATAGAAGATAATGTTACTGTAAATTCTTCGCTGCAAACTTCCGCCCAGTGCTGGACTGCGTAATAGTTGGAGTTTGAGCCGGGGAATTGGTCGCGGAGCGGCTCAATTACGGAGTTTGAGCCCTCGAATCTAAAGCCAGGATTTTCTATTCTGAAGGGGAAGGCAAAGTAAATCTCTAAAAGTGGCGTAGAATCTTTCAAAATCCGATTTGCAAAATCAATTCGCTTGATTTTGTCATACAGAGTAATCTCCTGGACTATTCGTGGACAGCCGGAACTTGAGCTACATACTACAAGACTTCCATAGACGGGGCCATTTTGTCCTTTTTGAATCACCCCGAAATTGGGGCCATAATGTATGCCGGTTTGAGCCCACCGGACTAAGAATTGATTTAGCTTGTGCGGAGCATCTTTATCGACAATTTCGCGTGAAAGCTCCTTGTCATAGATACTTTCTACGGCGCCGGTCTGCGAATCCACCGTAACCTTAAAGAAGCGATTTTCCAGAGTAGCATCGCCGGTTACAATATTGCTGGATAAGGGGCCGGCTTCTTTGTTTGCAGAAATGCGATAGGTCTTATACCCCAGCGAGGGCACATCTTCTGCGACAAAAACGAGCTCATACAGCTCGTGTTTTTCAAACTGACCCCTGGCAAACCGATGCGGAGCATCCGGCACAGCAGCCAACGGGCTATTAAGCTCGGCAATCTGATAAGCCGTTTTCTGTCCTGTTTCCTCGTCGATTAGGTCGAAGGATTCTTTGTGCTCGAAACGCGCCAGCCGCACAACATCTGTCCTCTGGAACGATAGCGGATTAAAGACAATGATGTGACGTCCTTGCTCTTTGAGTTCAATCTTGTCGGCAATCTTTTCAATACTTTCAGAGAGGATTGATTCTGCCAGACCTGCGGCCTTATATGCGTAGCGGCTCTTATCCGCCCAGCTCCAATCCTGGGTCTTACCCGCAGGATAATCCTTACCCCAGGTGTGCTCGTCGTAAAGCAGCATATTGTTGTATGCCTGGCGGATTTCTTCGGATGGGTATCGATAGTCGCTCATTAGCGAGGCGATTGTGGCAGAGATTTCCGCACAGCGTAATCTGTCGTGTGTGATGCGATTTATGCCTGTTTCCTTGGCAGTGGAGGTGGCGCCGACAACGTAGTCAGTGTCAGGTAATTCACCCTTGAATGTTCGGACATCGCTGCATTGCTTTTCGAGCTCCTTAAAGAACATCGAGTTGGTTGATACGATAAGTTTCGGATAAGCCCAATGGCTGTTCCATTCTTTAGCGATGTGGCTTATCTTGACATCTGGCGGATAATTATCGACGCCATTGTGTATGAAGCGGGCAACGTTAAATGGGCATCCCTGTTTCTCCATTGCCTTTAACATCCCGGGGAGGTTGTCCATAACCTCTTGGTATGAGTGAGGCCCCGTGACATCGTGAAAGAATCCGTAGCTGCCCTGATAATACACCAGCACTGATTGACCATCTGGTCCCTGCCAGCGGAACGCGTCGGGCCTGCCGTGCCGTAGTATGGCTGGCTCATCCCAGAATGTGTGTATATCGTTTCTGCCCCACTCAAAGTATGTAGGCAGGCCGGCAAAGAAATATTTCACACCCGCGTCCGAAAGGACCGTCGGCAATCCCCAGCTCAAACCAGGGATATCCACGATGCAGCCGGTGTGAATCTGCCCGCCCAGCATCCTTTTGAGGCGAAACGACGGATACATCAGGCGAATAAGCTCCTCGTGACCGCATAGACAGGTTATCTCGTTGCCGAAGAGCGCGCTTATTTCGATTCTTCCTTCTTTGACATATTTGCCGAGTTTATCCACAACCTGTTTCGGGCGATTTTCTACAAAGTGCTGGAGCGACCAGGCGCCCTCGACGGTATATCTATACTTTGATTCATCCGGCCAATCCTTCGTCTGTTCGCAGAATTGCAGAATGTTATCGTAGAAACCATCATATCTATATAAAACGTTTTCGATTGTATCTGTATAGCCGAGGTCGTGGTGCGTGATGGGGACAATGTGCACGTTCCAGTGCCGGCTGGGCTGCCAGGTTACCTCGCGGCTGTCTTGCACTTTTCCATTTGCCTTAAGTATAAACTCGACGGGAGTCGGCTTGCTTACTTCAGGAATAGGGATTTGAAAAGTTGCCTTGCCTTTTTTTATTTTGCCGAGAGCTGTGTTTTTTTTCTTTGAACCGAGCTTGACGTCTATACCGGCTTCAATTGGTTTGGAGGTATTTTCGATGGTTACGTCCGCTATTTGCAGAAGCGTGCCTTTTTCCTTAATCAGAAAGATGGTCGGTTCGATAGATACGAAGCGCAATGGTGTATTGTTAGGGCCGTTTGGGGCTTTATCGGTCAGCGAAGCAAGTTTTTCGGCATTTGCATTACTGGGAGGCGTGAGGGTAATGAGTAAGGCCAGATATAATGATTTAGCAAGGGCTGAGAGTTTTAGTCTGTTTCTGGGGCCGGTGTTATTCATTTTGTTCTTCCTTAAAATTTGATTTAGGGCTGTTGTTGTCAAGTAAATATAATAGCGGCGGTGCTTGCGCGACTCCAGCCATTTTTTTTAGAACCTGGTCCGAAAGTGGGAGACTAAACTTTATTTAGAGTGTGGTGTTGCCCGTTAGAGGGTGGGGCTGATTTATTAGCTTTTTCATCCGCCACGATGACTTGGCGGGCCTCTTATATGGGCGTGGGGGTTAATGGCAGAAAAATAGTGAAGGTTGTGCCTCGGTTTGGTTCGCTTTCAATCTCGATTCTGCCGCCGTGCATCGTTACAATCTTTTTGACGATTGCAAGCCCTAATCCGGTTCCTGGAATCTGTTTGCCGGGATGATGGACGCGATAAAATCGGTCAAAAATTTTTGGAAGGGCCTCTTTCGGTATTCCGATGCCGGAGTCGCTGACACGTATTACAAGCTCATCCTGCCTAGACGATATGGCGGACACAGAGACCTGTCCTCCTGCGGGTGTGAACTTGACGGCATTATTGACCAGATTTGTAATTGCAGAGAGGATTTTACTTTCGTCACCGATGAACTGCGGCAGGTCCTCGCAAACATTTACGTTCAACTGGATGTTCTTCTTTTCTGCTAAGGGCTTCAAGGCGGTCGAGACCTGTGTGATGACGGCTGAGATGTTCATCGGCTCTCGCAGGAGCTTGACGGTTCCTGATTCGAGCCGGGACAGGTCGAGAAGCCCTTCGATTAAATCTGCCAGGCGATTTGATTCTTCGTCTATGATGCCCAGAAATTGGTGCTTTGTCTCTTCGGGCATATTAGAGTCGTGCAAAATTGTTTCCGTATATGCTTTGATCGAGGTTAAGGGCGTCCGCAGCTCGTGTGAGACTGAGGAGATAAAGTCGTCTTTTAGACGGTCAATTTCACGTTCCTTCGAGACATCACGGAATACCAGGACGATGCCGATTATTGTTCCATCGTTTTTGCGGATAGGCGCGGCTATGGTTGAAATCGGGCGCTCGGTGCCGTCCAATGCGACAAGCACATCGAGGTTGGAACCAAGCTCCGTCTTTCCAGACCTCAACGCCCTGTCAACAGGACTTTCTATGACTTCTTTAGTGTGCTCATTGACCACTTGAAAAAGTTCGTCGAGAGGTCTATCCTGAACTCGCTCGAATTCCCATCCCGCCAGGGTTTCTGCTATCGTGTTAAACAGGATAATCCGTTTTTGGGGGTCAGCCACGATGACGCCGTCACCCATACTCGAAAAGGTTACGGACAGCAGCTCTTTTTCTGCATCGACTTCTTCGGTGCGCTCTTTTACAAGGACTTTTAGGTTCTCACGATATTTTTTCAGTTTTTCTTCTGCTGATTTACGTTTTGTGATATCTCGCAGCGACGCGAGATAGGCATCTTTGCCCTGCCAGTTGGTCTCGACAATGCGCATCTCTGCGATAGCTTTTGCCTTATATTTTCGAACGATTTCTATCTCTGTTGCATCGGCGATGGGAAATTCAAAGGATTTGCCCAAAAGCTCTTCTGCGCTGCATTCGAAAAGAGTTTGCGCTGCCGGGTTGGCAAAGAGAATAATTCCGCACTTATCTATGACGAGGGTGGCATCGGCGCTTTGGTTTATGAGTGTGCGAAAATTTCGTTCACTAATCTGCAGTGTCTCCTCTGTTTGTTTGCGCTCCAGAGCGTAAAGAATTGTCCTGACCAGTATGTCGGTAAAGGAGTTAGCACCCTTGACCAGATAATCGCTTGCCCCCTTTTTTATGGCTTCAATGCTTACCTGCTGGTCTTCGAGACCTGTCAGCATAATAATAGGAATGCGTGGGTGGAGTCTGTGAACTGCATTGAATGTTTCGAGCCCGTTACTATCCGGAAGTCCGAGGTCGAGCAGCACTAAATCGAAGCTGTTATTTTTAAGACAGTCCTGGGTTTCTGCCAGATTTTCGGCGGTTTCTATGGCGAGTTGCATCAGGCCCGTTGCCCTTTGCAGTGCCATTTTGACCAGCCGGCGGTAATCCGAATCATCGTCAACCAGCAGAATTTTTACGTTTCTTACCTCCATTTGCCCCCATTAGTTTTAAGTTTTGAGTTTCTACCCGACACCTACCTTCTTAAGTTCTTCCAATTTTTTCTTAATAGTTTCGCCCAACTGTCTTGGGTTAAAGGGTTTGGTGATATAGTTGTCGGCGCCCATCTCGAGGGCACGGGCGACGTCACTTGCCATTCCTTTTGCTGTAAGCATAAAAACTGGTATATGCTCGGTCCTCTCATCGTGCTTGAGTTCGGTGAGGACTTCAAGGCCGTTCATTCCAGGCAGCATCCAGTCCAGAAGAATTATGTCCGGGATTATCTTGCGCGCAATTTCAAGGGCGGCCTGGCCATCTTCAGCCGAATATACCTCGAAACCTTCTCGCTTTAGATTATATTCCACAACCAGTCGGATGTGCTCTTCGTCCTCAACTAACAGGACACTATTATTTCTATCTTCGCTCACGATGGACTCCTTCTAAGCTTTTATAGGTCGTTCTCCGTCCGCCTTGCCCGGCTTTCGGCGGGACGGACGAAAAAATTGCACACTTTGCTGGAATATACACAAACCCCCATAGTTATTGGCTCCCCATTTCTTCATACAAATATCGGCATATAATGGCTGCTGATTTTGTAAGAAAATGCCTTTTGCGAAGCAAATATTGGAGGTTGGTTTGTCCCATAAAGGTTGGTATAATTGTGATTGGTGGTTCGTGGTTGGTGCCAGCCGATGGTGGAATATAGATGGAATCAGAATCACCGATAGCGTAGTGTATTGGTCAATCGAAGGTCCGGCCGTTGTCTTGGCGGACTAAACGCTATATGCTGTCTTCTGTCCGGAGAGGTGTCAGAGTGGCTTATCGAGCCGGTTTCGAAAACCGGTTCCGCCGTAAGGCGGACGCGGGTTCGAATCCCGCCCTCTCCGTTATGAGCAGGGCGAATAACGAAAGGGAGCGACACAACTGCTTGTGTCGCGTCGGGAGTCGAAGGGTTTGGCGATGTCCGTGAGGACCGACAAACCCATGGCCCGAAGGGGAATCCCGCCCTCTCCGTTATGAGTTTCAGTGGCACGGTCATTCCTTCGACTATGCTCAGGACAAGCTTGGCCGTGTATTCACTCCACAGGACGCCTTACGGCGGGGCTGTCCACAGGATCCCTTTCGGGAGA
>CAZKOQ010000044.1:0-14380 GCA_964554425.1 uncultured Pirellulales bacterium
TGAGGCTTATCTCGCTTTTTCCTCTCCCTCCGCACCTCAGCCCTGTTCATTTTTTTGCGCTCAAACAGGGTTTTTACAATTAAAAAGATGAATTTTCTTCGCTCACATCTCTTTTTTTGTTATTGGGCAAAACTCTGCGAGCTTAAGACCAGAATTGAGAATCAAAAATGGTTGTCAGGGGGTCGAGGGTTGAAGGACAGAAGACGAGGACGCAAGGCAGAAGACAGGAGACAGAAGCAATTCTCATCGGACACACGATGCGATACGCACGACGAATTGCAAGCGAGCTAATATTCGTTGTTTAGGAATTTGACCAGCTCTTCAGGAACATAATCGGCAGCGAAAGTGAGAATATCATTTATCTCTGGCTTAGAGAGGTCTGGTTTTATCTGCTGATTGTTAATATCGACATTGACCACTATGCCGAATCGCGTCTCGGCAGCCGGCAGATTCACACCGGCAGTAGCGGCCCGTGTAACATAGGTGGGTCGAATTTCCACATTGACATTTTTGCCTTCCCTGGGCATCTCAAGCAGAATGCGAATGTTCTTTGCCGATTCGCGCCACGTGTCGCTTTTGAAGTTGCTGGCAATTATCTCAAGCGAATTTAGCTGCTCCGTATCGAAGACAAGCTCGTTGACGACTCCCACACGAAGAACCTTGCGGTCGGCGAATCTCCTTAGGAGCTCATCGAGTGCTCGACGAAATATCTTGTCCTTCTCTGCAATATCTATCTCGTGGGCCTGGTCGATAAATACTCGCTGCGGCACTGTATAGGCAGGCCCGCGTGCAGTAAGGACAAATGTGGGCAGCTCGAGGCGTTTGGCGCCGGCTAAAGTAAAGACCTTCTGGACCTGCATCAGGTTCGGACCTGCCAGCAGGGTCTCAAAGACCTGCGGAAACTGCTCTATCAGCCAGTTGCAGTAATCCTGCAGTTTGGTTTTATCGTCCTTCGGCGAGATGGCCGGCTGGACGTGCACGCCGAATTTTACTATGTGCTGCGATATGTGTTCTGTCTCAAATTGATAATTCATCGTTTTTTTCCGCCAAGAAGGCAAACTAAGCAACTATTATAGTAATTTATATTAACAGCGGTAATTAGTCAAAACAAATTTGCCCTTTTCTGCCATCCCGACAGCCCATCCCAAATAAAATTTGAAAAAAGATTGACAAAAATAGTCCTCTCCGGCGACAATCAACGTTTTAGTTTGCGTAAAACGTCATTTGTACCGCAAATTTGCTAAAGGATATGACTATGAGAACTTGCTTTGTCGCTTCAAAAATACTTACCTTGCTTGTAATATTCTGCACTATCTGCGGTTTGTCCTGCAAGCGGAAGACCCCCCAGCCGACCGACGTTAACAAGCCCATCAAGGTCAGCGAAAAGCCGACTCCGCCCAAAGTAGATGTTGTTGAACCGAATATCCCTGCTAAGGCGGACCCCAATAGCGTCGCCGTTGCCGTCAATGGAAACAGTATCACCGAAGGTGAAGTCAACAAGATAGTCGATATGCAGCTTGCCGGAATCGCCGAGCGAGGTCCAAAACGCTCACCGGAATTTATGGAGCAATACAGGAAGATACTCAGGCAGGATACGCTCGATGCACTGATAGTCAGCCGGCTTCTGGATGAAAAGGTCAAAGAGGCCAAGATAACAGTTACCGATGAGGAAATAGACAACCGTCTTAAGGAAATCGCTACTGCCCAACAGCTATCGGTGGAAGATTTCAAGAAAAAGGTGCAGGATTATGGCCAAAACTTTGATGACCTAAAAGGCCAGCTCCGAAAAGGTCTTGCTTACCAGAAGTTGATGGAGACGCAGCCGGGCGGCAAGGTAACTGTTGCTGAGGAGGATGCCAAAAAGTTTTATGATGAAAATCAGAAGCGGTTCGAGATGCCCGAACAGGTCAGAGCAAGCCACATCCTGATAAGACCCGACCCTAATGCCGACCCCAACCAGGCAAAGGCCGCAGCTAAAGCAAAAATTCAGGACCTTCTCACCAAGGTTAAGGCCGGCGGCGACTTCGCTCAGTTGGCTAAAGAAAACTCTGCTTGCCCCTCGTCGGTGAACGGAGGCGATCTGGACTTTTTCGCCAAAGGCCGGATGGAGCCGGCCTTTGAAAAGGCCGCCTTTGAGTTGCAGCCGGGCCAGATTAGCGACATCGTGGAAACTCCTTACGGTTACCACATCATAAAGGTAACCGAGCGCAAGGCCGCCTCGCTTATGCCGTTTGAGCAGGTCAAAGACCGGATAATAAACCAACTAACGCAGAGAAAGCGGAGCGAGCTCGCATCACAGTATGTCCAGCAGCTCCGGACAAACGCCAAAATCGTTTATCCGCCGGGCAAAGAGCCAAAACCTGCTGAACCTCCTATAGCGCCCGGGCCTTCTTTGCAGAAATAGCGCCAACGTTGGGCTAAAGTAACATTATGGAAAAAAAAGCAGGAAATTCACACCCGTGAATTTCCTGCTTCTATTATCAGAAGCTTACAGACCTGTAAATCCACAATCTATTATAGTAACGTCGTCGGGTCGAGATGTTCCGCCTCGACCTCTTTGAAATACTTCACAGTGCCGACCTTTAGCTCGACGGTCGCCTCATCATCGCAGACGATAATGCCCTGCGGGTGCATCTGCAGGGCGCTAATCGTCCACAAATGGTTGACGCCTTCTTCAATTGCGTGCCGTAGCGCCCGCGCCTTTTTGTAGCCGTTCACGATAATCAATACCTCACGCGCATCCATTACAGTCCCTACGCCAACCGTCAAAGCTCTCTTGGGCACTTTATTTATGTCGCCGTCGAAAAATCGCGAGTTCGCCAGAATCGTATCGTAAGTGAGCGTCATAATCCTCGTCCTTGAGGCAAGTGACGAGCCCGGCTCGTTGAATGCAATATGCCCGTCAGGACCGATTCCACCGAGAAAAAGCTCGACTCCGCCGGCTTTTTTCATCCTCTCTTCATAGCCGGCACACTGGGCCTCGAGGTCGGAAGCGTTGCCGTTGAGAATGTTGACATTATCTCTCGGAATATCTATATGCTTGAAAAAGTGTTTCCACATAAATGAGTGGTAGCTCTCAGGGTGTTCTTGGGGGAGGTTGACATATTCATCCATATTAAAGGTAACAACGTTCTTAAACGAAACCTTCCCCGCCTTATTTAAGTTGATTAACTCTCTATACATTCCCAGCGGCGATGAGCCCGTGGGAAGTCCAAGGACAAAAGGCCTGCCATCGCCTGGACTAAACTCGTTTATTCTTTTTGCAACGTAATTTGCCGACCATTTGGACGCTAATTCATAATCCGGCTCAATTATTACTCTCATACTTCATTCCTTTAACATACATTTTCCTATCTGTTTTACATCTACGCTTAAAACCGACAACAACCTCACAACCATCTGTGTCGTGAAACCACAAGGCAGCTACACGCTCAACGGCTGTGACAAGAAACGAGGTGGTCGCTGCCTTTCCCTGTTATCGGAAATGGTTATGTCTCATCGTAGTTTTTCCATCCGGCTGATAAGCTCGTCGCCCAGCAAAGTTTTTCTGTTTATGTGGTCTTCGATTTCAGAAACTAAGCTATTGCCCTCAAATGTTCCTCTTACCTGCTCGAAATCGGCTTCTCTGGTCTCGTCCGCACCGTCAATGCCGAACCCGATTTGACTTGTGGCCGCAAATTCCTTCTTCGCATCGCTGTAAAGCATACGGTCAAGCTCTACAACCGCTGCTTTCCACTTCGCCGTCATTTCAATAATATCTTTGGCCGTTATTTCGCCGATTTTCTTGCCCAGCCGTTGCTGCAAAACATCTGCCGCCCACGCCCACTCGGACTGGGGGTATCCATTATGGATGGACTCAAATGCATCAGTTACCTGCTGGAGCTTGCGGATGGTTCCATTTTCGATGTCACTTAGCATCTTTTCCACGCACTCCTGGGGGCTAAGCAGCCCCGCTAAGTCCACCCACTTGCCGCATCCTATCAACGTCTGCGGCATAAGTGCCGCACGAAGCTCCTGCACATTCTTAAGCTGCTCATTCTCCAACTGTTTAATCAGGCAGTTGCCGAGGAATTTATCGATGCCGATTTCATAGAGTCTGATTCCTCTCTCCAGAGAATCCTTTTTTATCCTGACGTTGTGGTAGGTAAAGTACTCCGTGTGTTCGCCGGATGTTGCCTTGAGGTTCTCTAACACCAAGCAGCCGTTGAGCATCCTCTGAATGGTATAGGGGCTTAGGAGCTTATAGTTTATAAAGTCGAGCTTCCGTGGGTCTTTACGCTTATCGCGGCTCGGCCATTTGCGGGCATCACGAACCGTCCCGACGCTGCGCAAATTTACGCCGGGCACAAGGACGCTCTCATCCTCATGCTCAATCAGATACGAAAACGGCAAATCCGAAGTATCCGAGTTCCTGTAATGCCTGCCCATTACGACGGTGAACGGCCCAACCTTTGCCGGCCACAGCATATATGAGTCGCTGGCCGTCTTGGAGCCGCGTTCCACAACTCCCTGATGGACCGGCCCAAGCTTATACATGTGGTTGCTCTGGTTGGTCCCGCTGCCGGCATTCAAAAACGAAAATAGTCCCGCAATCAGCAGGGTGGATTTATGGTGCGTCACGGTGTATGGCCCGGCAAATATCGCACAGGCCTCGCCGTGGAAGCCGCCGCAGTTGGCAAAGAACACCGAGTTCTCCGCCGAATACTGCTTAGCCAGCACCGTCCCCTGGCCGACAAAGCACTTGCCTATTATCGTCCCGTCGGTAATTTTAGAGCCGCTGCAGGCAATAAAATCCTCCGCGAGCACCCCCGGCCCCATATAGACAGGGTCCTCCACGCAGCTATTGATTGAACCATTCTCCAGCCGGGTTACTCCCTCAATAACCGCAGCAGGTCCAATCTTAACGTCCTTGATTATGCGGCAGTTAATCAGCTTGGCACCCTTCGCCACAAGCCCCGTAGAAGATGTAACCGATAAGGTATAATCCGCTATCATTTTCCGCAGGGCCTCAATCACTTTGGGTTGATGCCGATAGAAAGCTATCACATAAGCCATCTGGGCGGATAGGTGGTCGTAAATTGGTATCTCTCTGCCGCCGGCCTCATTTACCACCGCAATTTCGGTACCGTTGCCAAAAGAGCTTTTACCGTCAACAGCGAGCAAATCGACATTTTCGATTAAGACGTCATCCTCGATAACATAGTTAGCGATATAACTTCTTACCTGGTCGATATATACGTTATTGCCGATAATAGAGTTTGCAATGGTTGCATTGCTAATACCGGCATTTTTTCTAACGCCACCAAAAAAACTAACATCTTTTTCAAAGACGCCCAATTTCACCTCCCCTGAGAAGTGAGTTGTTCTTACCCTTTCAGCGTTAAATCCTTCTACAACCTGCACCTTCGACCAGTCAGAACAGTTACAGCCCTGACCGGTCAGCTTGGCGATTTCTTGCGAAGTTAATGGACGATATGCTGATGACATCCTTGCACCTCAATGAACTACTATCCCGATAATAAGTTTCTTAGTCCCCACAAAACTCGGTGTCTGTCCGGCAACTAATTTGTTTATGCAATATACAAAAAGTCGTCCCATAAATCAACATAGTTTGTAACAACATATTTGTGAAGTATTTTTCTTAAAACTTATCGACACTTGCATCACACCTGGAGGATATGCGGACTTTTCTGACGCTGTTTCAACACTTTCTCCACTTCGCAAAACAATATAAAAGAAATTGCAAAATTCTTGTCAAAATTTGCAGTAATCGTTTGGCAATTGCCGATGTTTATTTTATAAAAATGATTATAGACTCATCAGGTGACCTCTGTGCGCCTTTTGAGTATCTTGTGAGGGTAAATGATACAAAATCATACAAGAGTAGCAAGGGTCTTAGCCGCACTGTTAATCTCAATGACAGGCGGCGCAATAGTTCTAATGGCGCTCGGCAATCACCCACCTTCTGCCGGGCCATTCTGCCTTTCCAGCTACTACCGCCTTAACGCGGTCGAAAAGGCCGTTCGCTCACAAGCATCTCAGTTCCCCGACCGCTGGAGCACAATCGAAATCTTCTATAGCGGCACCAGAGCCGGCAATATAGAGCAGTTGGCTTCGCTTAGCGGCCTGTCCAATCCTGACGATTTTAACTGCCACTTCGTTGTCTGCAACGGCAACGGCGGCGGCGACGGCTCCATTCAGCCAACCACAAAATGGCAAAAACAATGGTCAATTATCTCCGGGGGAAACTGGTATGGCAGCAGCCAGACCGTCCGGATATGTCTCGTGGCTGACGGAAAGACCTCTCCGCCGACCGATTCCCAGGTCAAAAGGATTGAGACGCTAGTGGATGGGCTTTGCAGGAAATTCCACATCCGCCCCGAATCAATCTATTACCCCACCGACTGGGAGTGAAAAACTACCAATTAGAACTATTGCTCTCTTGACAGACCGCTCTCCCTGTCATAAAAAAAGATTGGATGTGCCTCTAACAGGTACACATCCAATCTCCTTTAAGGAGGACTGTTGCTTAGGAATATGTTTTCGGGGCAGCCAACTTTTGCAGCCCCAACTTCGCGCAAATCCTTAGATATCTACTGATTAAGGCACTCTTTCTTCCGGCTGCTCAGCAGGTTGCCGTTCGCCTTTAACCTCAGGTAGTGGCTGTGGCATATCCGGGTTGGGTCTGTCAAATTGTGGCAGGCCGCCAAAACCTCTCCGTGCCGGTCCCCAGGCGCCTCTGTTGGGAATGGGACCCTCGGGTAGCGTAGGCAGATTTGGACGGAACATCCTTCTTTCAGGCCGAATACCCTCTTGTTCCTCACCTGCCGGGGGTTGGAACTCACCTGGCTCGACCAATCCTGGACCCGGCTGCCACCCCCCGCCCCAGCCACCTCCGCGGATGCCCATTCCACGACCGGCTCTCCCAGCGCCTCTGCCAAACCCAGGTCCTGCACCGCCTTGCCGACCCCGACCAAGCCCAAGGGGTTCCCGTCCGCCTGAAGCGGACAACCTTTGTCTGAACTGGTGCATTTGCCGGATTAGCTGTCCCATCTTTTCTCTGTCATTTTCGCGATAGGCATTTGTAAGCTCATCTAACCATTCGCCGGCCATCTGACCCATACCGGGCCTATTCCCAAATATCCTTGCCTGGGGCGTGTTCCCCCATGGGCAGAACGGCCCAGGCCTCCCACCGAATCTTCCAATGAATGGTCTGCCTGGCATATCCATCGGTGGTCTTGGCGGCGTAATCTGTTGGTCTGCAAATGGCTGCGCCAGGCGCCTGCGGTCTTGTTGCTGCTGTGGCTGGGGTGCTACTTCTCGCCCGCGCGCGCCTTCCCGGCCTTCGCTTTCACGGATGACTTCTCTACGCCGAATTTCCTGGCCTTCTCTTTCTGGTTCACTGCGGCCGGCTTCTGCCCGCACTCTTGGGCTCTGGCCTTCTCTTACCGCTTCTCTGTCTCTGGGTCTGTCTTCTCTTGCCTCTTCGGCAATGGCCCAGATTCCTACGAGCAGAACTACCGCTATTATCATTAGCATTATCTTTTTCATAGCTTAAGCCCTTTCAAAATCATAGTTTCAACCGAGCTGACCTCGGTTACACATCTCCTTCCTCTGTTTATTAGCTAACCGCTCCTGGCCTTCATTTTCTCCCGCTGCTGCTGCATTTGCTTTATTAGCTGGCCCATCTTTTCTTTATCGTTTTCCTGATAGGCCTTAACCAACTCTTCAAACCATCGGTCGAACCTCTGGATAAACGCACCCTGGCCCGCGGCGGCGCGTTTTGCCGGCTGAGGTGTCTGGCTTGGAGCCGGGGCCACAACCGATGCAGTGCCTTCTGCCATTGCTCGCTTTCTGGCGGCCTGCTCATCTTTCGGCTTTGCATACTCTGACTGAGGACCCAGTTTAACCGTGGGCCTCTGGAGAGGCTTGGTCAGCGGCACACCATCAAGCGGCGGCTCAAGATTAGATAAATCCAGCCCAAACCGTCCTAATATTGTCGGCGCCACATCCTGTCGAAGACCATTTCGCACCACACCTTTATCGTTGGTCGCAAGAAAAACGTAAGGCGCGTTGCTGTGCCCTGTCTTATCCTCGTCGAAGCCGTGGTCGGCTGTAACATACACAAGTGTCTTTTCATACAGCCCCAGGTCTTTTAGCTTCTGGATAATCTTACCTGTCCACAGGTCATTGGAGATAAGGGCGTCGTTGTATTCCTTGGAGTTCTCGCCGAACGAATGTCCCTTGTGGTCAATGGAGGCAAAGTGCACGAAGAAAAAGAAGGGCTTATCTTTGTATTTTTCCAGCAGCTCCAGCGCCCGCGTTCCGACTTTTTCATCCTCCATAAGGCCAAACTCCCAGGCCTCCAGCGAGGTGTACATATT
This sequence comes from uncultured Pirellulales bacterium, assembly GCA_964554425.1. GTDB lineage: Bacteria > Planctomycetota > Phycisphaerae > Sedimentisphaerales > Anaerobacaceae > CAYWXK01. The sequence goes on from CAZKOQ010000044.1 coordinate 8,385, forward strand.
GTAATATGGCGAGCCGGGGACAAATTGGTATTTTGCACCATCTTCTTCAATAATCCAGCCCGGCAGTTTTTTCTCTGCACCTGGCTGCACCGGTTTTTTATTAGCTTCATCCGCCGATAGTTTGCCTTCAGCATCGAGACGAATCTTCTTCGGCGGGTCGATTTCCCCGCAGTGTCCCTTCTTGCCTATCACCGCGACGGTAACGAATTTGTCCGTCCCGAAATGCTTCTCCAGCCGCTCGAAGATACTCAGCCCTTTTGGGACCGGTTGATACCGCCCGTTGCTATACACACCTGTTGCTGTTGGGTAGTATCCGGTTAGTATCTGCGACCAGCCGGCCTTGGTGTCGGTCGTGCCTTCTATATCTATCTCGACAAGCGCCCCCTCTTGGGAAAGTTTCTTGATAGTGGGTAGTTCGTTGCGACCAAGGCACTCTTTGACGTGATTTTGCTGCGCTCCATCCCATCCAAACAAAATGATGTTGCGCGGCTGGTCGCTCTTTTTCTCAGCCCCTACCGCCGTCAAGCCCCCGATTAATAACAAAACAAAAACTCTCTTTAACATTATCAGCTCCCTTCAAAAATTATTGTTTTTTGTCTTGTTGAAGCGAATCTTTCCGCACCCAGAATGACCTTGACAGCAAGCTTGTTGCTTCTCTGGCAAGGGTTTGCAGTGCGGTCCGATTCTCGTTCACTATCAGCATCACTGCTGCTCTAATATCAGCCACAAGTTTTTTCATCGTTTTTGCTGCTCCACCAGTTAACAATATTGCTGTCCGACTACTTTAAGTCTTCCAACAATAAAGACGAATCTTGGCGGTGATTTTATTGCAGTCTTCGGGAAAAACCCCAAAAAGGCCAAAAACAACCCTTTTGAACCTGTTTTAAGTCCCCAGTTTGACAGGTCAACTCCGTTAGAGAGTTTTTTAAATAGTTTGCTCATCAGTCGGGCGTTGATTCTGGTTTGGTTCAGGAGATATAATCTTTTTAATGAGACAGGACCCTCTAACGGGGTCAACTTCCGCCTTGTCTGTTGTTTTTATTCCTCCGTGCTGCACCGCCCCGCCAGACGTATGGCGGGCTAGTGGTAAAAAGATTGTGAACGTCGTGCCACGGTTTAATTCGCTTTCCACTTCAATTCTGCCGCTACGCTTCTTGCAATCAAATTTTTCTGCCGCCCAAAATAATTAATGTCCGGTAGTTAAGTTAATGTTCCGGATTCTGAGTTTATTGAGCCACTATTAAACACTTTAACTGGCTTTGATCTCGGATAAGGAGCTTGCCGTCGACAAGTGCCAACGGTGCCCAGTTTTGAGTTGCACCTCCAACTCTTGAAGCCAAAGGATCATTGCTTGTTCCTCCTTCTTTAAGCAACTCTGCTGTTGCAAGCGGCTTAAAGGCTGACGGATCAGGCTCAATAAGATACAACTTTTCTCTGCCGTCTGGCCCGAACTGTATCCGACAACCTGATTGTCTGTTCGCCAGGGACATCACTTCCCGATGCAGTACAGGTGCTTGCGGCCGCGAAGAAATATCTTGCCTCCCGAAACGGCCGGTGAAGCGCAGAACACCTCATCGAGCTTGTTAACGGCAAGAATCTCAAACTCCTGGCCCGGCTTGATGACGTAACACTCGCCGTCCTCAGTCTGCACGTAAATCTTTCCGTCACTGGCTATCGGTGAAGCAGTGATAGTGTTTCCGGTGCCGAGCTTTTGATTCTCATACACGGTCTTACCCGTCCGGGCTTCATAGCAGGTCAAAGATCCATTGTCTAACGGCACGTATAGATATTCGCCAATGGCTATCGGTGAGGTCACATAAGGCCCACCCGAACTATGCGACCAGGCAAGGCCATCGCTCGTGGACTGACCTCTGGGAGGAGTGATGTCACCTATGGCTTCCGGGCGGACGGCGACAATCGGCCGCCACGGAATCAGGCTGTGTCCGGACGAGAGGAACACCAATCCCTTGGTGGCGACAGGAGAGGGAACCGATATCATTGACCCACTCCCACACTCCCACAGCAGCTTGCCTGTGGCGGCATCGTAACCCCGCATACGGCGCGTGGCGTTGGTAACGACTGTTGTCCGGTCGCCGGCCTCGAACAGAAAGGGGGTCCCCCACGATGCGCCCTCATCCCGCGCTGTACGCCAGACCGGATCGCCGGTGGTCTTGTCAAGTGCGGTGATGTATGAGTCGCCATCACTGTCACAGTTGACAATGACAGTGTTCCGAAACAGTATCGGCGAGGAGGCCGTGCCCCAGCCCGCCCGCCTACGCATGAGTCCCAGGTCCCGCTGCCAGATTACGTTGCCCTCGAAGTCAACGGCGTACAGGCCCGCCGAACCGAATGATGCGAAGACGTATTTGCCGTCCGTGACAGGCGTTTCGGAGGCATAGGTGTTCTTAGTGTGGCGGGGCGTCCTCGGCTTTTGCCTCGCGACGGCCTTCGACCAGATAACTTTTCCCTGATTGGCATCGAGGCAGATTACACTATAAGCGTACCCCGACTCATCGGGTTTATCGCGGTCTCCTCCCATAAACACGCCGCCTCGAAACGTTTCGACGTTAGGATCTTCAGCGGCGGCAGTGGTTACGAAAACACGATTGCCCCAGACAATTGGGGAGGAGTGACCGGCGCCGGGGATCGGTGTCTTCCACTTGACGCCCTCGTTCTCACTCCATTTTAGGGGCAGGTTCTTCTCGGGTGAAATACCACTGCCATCACCGCGCCAGCCGGGCCAATCCTGTGCGAAGATCTGGCCGGCAATGATCAGACTCACACCGGCTATGATCAAGACAATTGATTGACTCATCTTTTTCATGGTAACCTCCGGTTCATCTCTTCTAAGAATCATTGGGCAACTTTGACACACTTTAACTGGCTTTGGTCTCGGATAAGGAGCTTGCCGTCAGAAAGTGCCATCGGCGCCCAGTTTGTTTCTCCAACTCTTCGATCGGAACCTACATCTGAAAGCAGTTGTACTGTTGCAATCTGCTTAAATTCAGATGAGTCAGGTTCTATCAGATATAAAGACCTGTAACCGTCGCTAGCCAGGATCAATCCATCGACCAGAATCATACTGCCTTTACTAAAAGCAGGCGAGCGTCCTGTTTTCCACATAATCTTGCCGTCCATGCTCATACATACCAGGCCGTCACTGCGTTCATTTGTTGTGTTTTGAACGTAGAAATAACCATCATGTAATATTGGCGGTTTTGTATGTGAACCAAATTCAATAGTTTTATATAGTTCTGTAACTCCGTAGCTACCGTCTGTTTTCTTTTCAATCTTTATCATCGCCGCCCCGGCGTTATAGGCGCCCGTGATGAGTAGCCGCCCTTCACCGGCATCGACTGCACTTGGAACTGGTATCCAGCACGACCAGTTAGTATATTCCCACAGAGTTTTGCCGGTAAGCGGGTCGATTCCAACTACTTTACCGCCGCTGCCGCTTCTGCTAGGAAAACCAGCTGAAGCAGTTATCATAACCAAATGGTCCTGCCCGCTAACTTTTACTATTGACGGGCTCACATATCCGGTACCACCAAGAGACGGTGTTGACCATTTAACATTACCTGTCATTTTTTCATAAGCAACCACTCCTGCCTGAGGTGCCTGTGAGGCCAAAATAAGCAAATCACCGTAAATCAGCGGACACTGAGTAATAGCCCACATCGGAAGTCTATCACCGCCGAAATCTGTCCAAACGTTCTTATTCCATACAGGCTTGTGTGTGTTGATGTCTATGCAGTATAAATCACCGTTGTGACCGCACGAATAAACATTATTGCCGTCAACGGCAGGTACACTGCGCGAACCGGGAAACTCAACAGATCCTGGAGCGTTATAAGCAAAATTCCAGAGCTCTTTACCACTGGAAAGGTCAAAACAACGCATATTATCGCCAACCTTATCGTCCCTGTCGAGCAAATAGACCTTGCCGTCTTTGACAACAGGTCCGCCAAAACCTCTGCCAAGAGTAACTGTCCACTCGACCTTGGGCCCATCCTTTGGCCAGGTGCGTAAAAGACCCTTCTGAGTAGATGTGCTGTTTCTGTTAGGACCAAGATACTGTGGCCAATCCGCGGCAAAGGCACTGGTTACGCATAATAAGACTATCACCGATATACACTTTACACTGGCTTTCATTGGTATTAATCCTTTCCATTGATGAATAGATATTATCTTCACCTGCAGAATCTCAACATAATACAGGATTTTTCTTGATAAATTCGAAAATTTCATTTTTGTTCATAACTTAACTCCTTTCAAAAATAGTTTCTTGTTTACCGTATAATATAGGTTTCCTGTTATATAGACGAACTTACAAACAATCTTTATTGCAGGTTTCGGAGAAAAATCCGCGAAAATGGCCTCTGAGTCCTGATTTTTGGTTCTTTGAGCCGTATTAGGATTTGCTTGGGAGGTAGGTGGTTTAGCTTCGTCTGGCCTTTGCTGAATCGCCAGCCCTGGTTAGTAAATATAAAAATATCCCGACCAAGAGGACAGCCGTGAGCAGAATGAGACTTTTCGGCTTGTTTTGAGCTGCGTAGTTAATGGAGCTATAAATCAGAAATGCACACACGGCGCAAAAGATAAGAGTAGTTACCGGATAACCCGTTACTCGGTAAGGACGCTCGGTATCTTTTTCCCTGAAGCGAAGCACAATGACAGCCAGACTGGTTGCCAGATAAAATGAATACACGGGCGCAGCGGTATAAAGAATGGTATCTATGAATGAGCCAAAAATCATAATTAGTCCAACCGCAATCAATCCTTGCAGCAGCAGCGCCCAGAGAGGTGTGCCTCTTCGCTGGTCCCATCTGCCCAGAATTCCAAACGCCCGATGCTCTGCACCTAGCGCGTATGAAATACGTGCGCCTGTGAAAATCAGGCCGTTCACGGCCCCAAGCGCGCTGATGCAGACTAAAGCGCTAATCAAACTGCCGCCAATTCTAGGAAAGGCCGTTGAGACGCAATCCGTGGCGACGGCCTTTGAGCTTGCCAATCCTTTATAACCCAGTGTATAAAGAAACGCCCCGTTAACCAGCAAATACAGCACCGTTACAGCAACCGCGCCAAGCACCAGCGCACGCACGATGTTGCGGCGCGGGTTTTTAACTTCGGCGGCCACATAAGCCATTTCGTTCCATCCCCCATAGGTAAAAAGAACAAATATCAAAGCCAGAGCCGGACCAACCGGAAATTGACCGGTGGTTTCTATGGGAGGGACACTTCTTGGTGCAAAAGCCGCCACGGCGACGATTGCCAGCAGTCCTAATGCCTTAACAGTCGTAAGAATGTTCTGTGTCCACTTGCCTTCCTTGACACCCAGGACATTTATCGCAGTCAGAATGACCACGGCTGCCGCAGCAAAGACCCGCTGGCTATATTCGGGATAAGCCGCAAGGGGGTCATAAATTGTCCGGGCATACATTGCAAAGGCAAAGGCCATTACTGCAATGTCACCAGGTCTGACAATGGTCAGTTGGACCCAGCCGAACAGGAAACCAGCCCATCGGCCATAAGCACGGCTCAGGTAAACGTAGTCCCCGCCTTCCTGCGGATACGCAGTCGCCAGTTCTGCGTAACCCAGAGCGCCGAACAGCGACAACGCCCCTCCCACTAACCAAATTGCCAGAACGCCTCCCCAGGACCCTGCGCCTCTGGCGATGTCTGGGGTCATCTGGTAGATGCCGGCGCCAATGATGATGCCGACAATGATGCACGTCGAATCGAAAAGCGACAGTTCCTTCTTCGGAGCTACTTCCATAGGATTTCTGCTAATTGTATTTTACTCCCTGCTGCAAATCGACGCAACTATTTTACCTGCCGCTTCTTCAATGTCACGCTAAGACCTTGCCCCTGTCCCTGAAAAGCTGTCTCTAAGTCGGGATTGGTAGTAATGGCCTTGATGAAGTCCTGCATTCCCCCTCGCATATTGACGTTATGGGCCAGAATCAGTCCGCCTGGACGCACAAGTGGTAAGAGCT
>CAZKOQ010000045.1:0-14007 GCA_964554425.1 uncultured Pirellulales bacterium
CTTTATTTGACCGCTTCAGAAACAAAACAATAAGCCCGATTGATTGGAGTTTGGTGACGCTAATATATGGGTTTGGTTATGAGGGCGAAGTCCACTTTACTCAGAAAAAAAAGTATTACCTTAAGGCAGAGAAGTATTACTCGGAACTTTTCGATGACGATTCATTTTTTTCACCGATAGCAGGGATTTATCTGGCTCAGTGTAAAAAGGCGCAGGGGAAAACTACAGAGGCCGATAGCATCCTCGAACAGGTAAAGACTAAATATCCAGGATATGATTCTGCTGTTACCTAAATTAGAGAATCGTGGAAAAAAGAAAAGAAGGAGAATCTAAAAAATGATTAAGATAGGACGTTTAAAATATACTCTTGCGGAAGGATTGGTGATTTTGTTATCGGCCATTAATTGTCAAGCACAATCGCTCTGGAATTTGGCAAATGAAAATAAAGGGCTTCTAAAGATCTCCACGCTCTTTACGGCCCAAAACGTGCGTGACCATTTATCCACTGATGAAGGCATAAATAGCGCAATCGACTGGTGCAAAAAGACCGCTGTCACACACGTCTTCATCGAATCTTATAGAGACGGCTACACCGCTGAAAGAAAAACTCTCGAACACGCACGAGACCGATTCAAAGCCGAAGGATTCGAGGTCTCCGGCTGTATTACCCCAACAGGCATCGGGAAAAAATCTACCGGCTGGAACGGTATCTCCTGCTATACCAACCAGCCAACGCAGGAGCAGCTCCAGAAAATATTTGAATACGCGGCATCGATGTTTGATGAAATTATGATTGATGATTTTCTTTTCTCCGACTGCCAGTGTGATGAATGTAAAAATGCGCGAGGCAGCCGGACCTGGGCGGATTATCACTGCGAGCTTATGGTAAAAGTGAGCAGGGACAGAATCCTCAAGCCCTCAAAGGCGGTCAATGCCAACGTCAAAATCATAATTAAGTATCCGCAGTGGTATGATGATTTTCACAATCGTGGATACGAAGTTATACGCCAGTCAGCGGACTTTGATAAAATCTGGGTCGGCACTGAAACGCGGGATTATATTGACAAACGCTGGGGAGGAAAGGTCCAGTATGAAGCGTATTACATTATGCGATGGCTGGGCGGCATCGGTGGCCCAAAAACGGGCGGCGGCTGGTTCGACCCCTTCGGCACCACAGAAAACACCTACGTAGAGCAAGCGAGACAAACTGTTCTGGCGGATGCTAAGGAAATGCTATTATTCTGCTATGGCTCGCTTCTGCGCGAGACCGGACCTGCAAACGTCGAGAAGCTACGCAAAGAAATTCCTGACCTGTTCAAGCTTGCCGCTCTTATCCGAAATAAGCCTATCAAAGGCATCCTCGCACCTAAACCCCCGAACAGTGATGCCTACGATGAGCAATATGTGTTTGATTTTGTAGGAATGTTGGGATTGCCACTTGTCCCTGCTGCTGAAATTGACACAAATGCTAAAGCCGCATTTTTCCCGGTTCACGCACTCAAAGACCCGCTCTTTCCTGACAAGCTTAAAAAGATGCTCGATGCCAAAAAGCCCATCCTGATAACAGATGGGCTTGCCAAACGGCTGACGAGTATCAACCTCGATGCAGAAAACTTAATCGTTCTGAAAGTTGGTGGTAGTCCTCAAAACCTGCTCAAACTAACGCGAGAAGAACTAAAGCCCATTCGCACTAAATTGCTGGCGCCTTTTGGAATGAAATTTGATGCCCCTAACAAAGTGGCTTTGTATATAATAGGCGACAATTGCTTGATTGTCGAAAACTTCAATGATGAGCCAATAGATGCATCTGTGGAATTTTCTAAAACCATCAAAGCGCAGAAATTGCTTATATTACCGGTTGACGGAAATGCAGAGTTTTCTTGTGGCGATGGCAAATTGAGTTTCACTAAAATATCGCCACGAACCTTAATAGCAGTTGAATATTGATTGAACATCAGATTGCAGGTTGCTGTGTGAAAAACATTTGAAAGTTGTCATGTTGAACGAAGTGAAACATCCGGGCAGCGAATGTCAAATTTAATTCTTTGACCAGATTCTTCGCTGCGCTCAGAATGACAAAAAAGGGATCAGAATGACGTATGGTGAATTTTTCTATAGTATTTTATGACTTTTATTTTTATCAGTTTATTGTTACTTACCGACGCAATGCTATGTAAAAACCAGTTGATTGGCAATTTACAACCCAAGATGCTCGCATCAAACTGAAACGTCTATATCCACAAATTAAAATGTCATGATATAATAGAGCAATTGAAGATAAAGTCCCAGGAGGTAAATATGACCGGAAGAAATAAAGGCAAATGCCTGTTAGCATTTTTGTTTGCGCTAATCGCAATAATCCCAGCGCAACTGTGGGGCCAGCCGAACGTCGAGCGTCCGCAGGCCGGCATAGTCCCACGAAAAGTGATGACGTTTTACTATCCCTGGTATGGTATCGTCAGCGGGCCGGGCGGTGCGGGCAGGGTGGTGCATTGGGGAAATATCGACCAGGCCAACAAAAACATCGAGGCAAGCACCCACTATCCGGCTCTTGGGCCTTATGACTCGCACGACCCAAATGTGATAGACCAGCACTGCCAATGGGCCAAGCGTGCCGGTATTGACACGTTTATTGTCAGTTGGTGGGGCCACGGCGATTACAGCGATGTTGCAATGGCCAAGATTCTTGAAGTGTGCCGGAGGAACGGGCTAAACGCGTGCATTTATTACGAGACTGTGCCGAGACCACAAACGCCCCAGACGGCCGCAGACGACATCGTCAAAGTCTTAAATAAATATGGCAAACACCCTGCTCATCTAAAAATCAACGAAAAACCCGTTGTGTTCATTTATGGCAGGGCGGTGCAGGAGCTTGGGCTGACGGGCTGGCTGGATGTCATTAAAATTGTCAATGCTAATTACCAGGGCGGCTTCGTGGCGATTGGTGACCAGTTCAGCCGGGGCGCAGCCGGCATTTTCGACGGGCTACATACCTATAACCCGGCTGGCTCACTTAGAAACCTTATCCCTGAGGCCACACATAAATGGGCGGCAGAAACATACCCATCCTGGGTAAAACTGGCCGACCAGGCGGGTAAGATTTGCGCTATAACAGTGATACCGGGTTATGACGACACGAAAATCCGCAAACCCGGCCTTGCTGTGGAGCGTTATGGCGGCGAGCTTTACCGTGCACAATGGGAAGAGGCAATTAAGTCCGACCCGCACTGGATACTCGTTACCAGCTTCAACGAATGGCACGAAGGAAGCGAGATAGAACCGTCGGTAGAGTATAAGGAGCAGTATATTGAGCTAACCGCCAAGTATGCCAAGCTTTTTAAGGCAAAAGAACGGGCTATCCGACAACGCTCCAACGCCGGTGGGCTGTCAAATGAGCAGAAGACCCAGCTACGCAAAAGGTTTGAAGGAATCAAAATTGGCGTCCTGCCGGACACGGAGTCTGTGGCTTTCTGGTGGCTCTCTGATGTCGGAATTGCTATGAAAGTTTTGAGCTGGAATGATGTAGCAGAGGGAAATTTAACGGCACAGATGTATCAGGTGTTGCTTTATTGCGGAGGCGAGCATTATCGGCGGACTGTAAAAAGCACAGGTGACGTCGATGAAGCGATTGCGGGCTATCTAAAAGAAGGGGGTTGTATCGCGTTTTTGCCGGCGCTGCCGTGGCCTTTTTACTACGATGAGAATGGCCAGGTAGCCAACCGCAGCAGTCAGTTCGGCCTGACTTTGCGAGGCGGGTGGGAAAGCCCGCCGGAGGATGCCAAGCTGAACTTTGTCCAGCCCCAGCGGCTTTTGCCGAATGTCCCACAGCAGTTTCAATTCCCTGTATCAGGAGACCTTCGCTGGCGGCCTTTTTTCCCCACCAATCAGACAAAGCACGTTTCATTGCTGCAATTACGTGATAGCGAAGGAAAGAATCTCGGCGACGCTATTTTGTATGCACAGCTCGAGAGCGGCGGGAAAATCCTCTATGTTTGGTTTAGCTTGCTTGAGAGTCCTCACGCCGATGCACTGTTATTTGACGTATTTAACTTTTTGGCTGCGAAATTAGGAAAGTAAAAATTGCAGACCTGAGACCAAAGGCCAAGTTTTGCAGACCAAATCTTAAGTGCGTTTCTGGCTCGGCGGTAAAATCTCTATTCCAACCGTGTTGCTTTCGACCTCAATACCCTCCAGCGTAAAACTAATGCGGACAATATGCTTGCCGGGCGTCAAATTTATCTTGAACCGCTCGTGCAGCGTAAATATTATGTTGTCAAATTGAGCACCAGGGGCTAACGGCCAGACAGGGCTGTCAATCATAAAAGGGCTGGGCCATTGGTGCCACTTGCCATCAAACTGAATCCGGCAAAGCTGAATCTGGTGGAAGGGAAAGAAGGCAAATATGCGCTTACCTCGATTGCGTATGTCTATCTTGAAACTCGGCTGCTCTTTATGTTGCCAGATTCGCCTGTCTGGCCGCAAGCGGCATTGCAGACCCTCACTCTGCTGGCCCCAACTGGGTTTGGCCCATGCGGTTTTATCCTCGACGATACCAGGAGACGATGTGACGATTTTTTCTGCTGGAGTTTTGCAGCCCTTGCAGAAAAAAAATATTGAGAGCAATATCACCAACAAACTAATCTTACAAGATTTCATCACTGCTTGTTAATTGTTCATTGTTCGTGGTTCATTGTCAATAAACTATCGAACTGTAAGGATTAAGCTGATATCAAAACCGGTGCCCCAAAATCCTTTCTGAAGTGAGATGGAGGGCACAGCAATTTCCATACCCTTCAGCGGTCTTTTCTGTAAATTATCCACCGACAATATAATTTTTAGGCGGGCAGCCGAAAATTCAAGGCAATTTAGGTGATTTGGCCGGCCACAAACAGATACATGCAGGGTTTCTTGAAAGCATCGCTACGCCGACGAGTATAACTCCTTTGTCCCAAAAAGGTTACGGCAAAGACGGCCGAGCATCTTGCGATGTTTGTAGAACTGAGCAGCGAGTAGAACCAAGTTCATCCTGTATTTTTTGGCAATGCCATACTGCCACGCAAAAGGTAAGTCCTAAGTTATCAACAGGTTATCCACAATGCCACAGAGAAAATCTGTGGACGGTTTATCAGCGAATTTGCGCAAGTGTAAATGGCAACGGCACCTATGGTTGCACAACACCCGCAGCCAACTGTCATAGATAAAAATCAATAGCAAGAGGACAGCACATTTGGTATCTTGTCGCGCTTGATTGTGATGGAAGTTAATTTATACTTCGGTTCTTATCGGTAATATAATGGCGTTCAACAAGCTAAGAAAAATATTAGAAAACAAAAGCAGATTCATCGTCTATGTGGAGCTAACGGGTGGGCCTGGCTTTAGCTTTGGCCCTATCGAGAAATTTCTTCTGGCATATAAGACCGCTGACAGTATTGTCGGGCCGGACCGGGTCGCTTTTGCCCGCGCATCGGTGATTCCGGAAGGTTTTGACTTTGTCGGCATTACCCTGCCCCAAAATCCCAGCGGAGTGGCGAACATCAAGCCGGCTGATGTCCTCGCCCAACTGACAATGAAAGACCTGCTTGGCACATTAGACTTTATACCCCACATTACCTGCAAAGACCACAACGCATCCGGCATAGTAAGCGTGCTTGTCGGATACAAAAATGCTGGCGTAGAGGATATTCTGATATTGACCGGCGATAAGCCCGTGGGGGCAAAGGGGGTCTTTGAGCTGGATTCGATTGGTTTGCTGCAATTAGTCAGGAATATGAACAACGAATCCTATATCAGCGCCCAGCCGCCTAATTTAGACAAAGTTCATCAGTTCTTTCCCGGCGCGGTCGTATCGCCCTTCAAATATACCGAAGGTTCGCAAATGCAGCAGTATTACAAGATGGAAAAGAAGATTGCTTGTGGTGCAAAGTTTTTCATTACCCAGGTCGGCTGGGACTGGAGAAAATCCCTTGAGCTTTTCCAATATGTAAATGAAAACAAGATGGGGATACCAATTATAGGCAACGTCTATTTTCTGGGCACAATCACACCCGCCGCCAGATTGATGCACGATATAAAGTTAACCGGCTGTTTTGTCAGCGACCAGCTTCTTGCTAAGGTCGGTAGCGAAAAAATCGAGGACCACATCGAGCGGGCAGCCCAGCAGATAGCGATGTATAGAGCCCTCGGTGCGGCGGGGGTGGATATTGGCGGCGTCTATAATTTTGAAATATTTGTCAAAATCCTGCACAGGGCAGCAGAAATCGGCAGCGACTGGGAAAAATTCAAGGACAATCTCTTTTGGCCTGCAAAGGATGGATTTTACTTATACGACAAGGCCGGCAAAAAGGTGCAGTTGTCAAAACCCGCCAGGAAGTTCAAACAAAAATTCTTCAATTTTTTCCACGGGACCTTTTTTGACCCGGACCGCTTGGGTTTCCGCGTGCTCAAAAAGACAATGGCAGCACTGGGAGCCGGCAAGGGGAAAGGAGCCGTTTACAAATTATTCAATGCCTCCGAGAAGGCCTTTAAGTATCTGGTATTCGATTGCCAGGAATGCGGCGATTGTTACCTGCCGGAAAACTTTGGATTGTGCACAATCGGCGGCTGTGAAAAGGGAATGGACAACGCTCCCTGCGGCGATGCGACAGTAGATGGCCGCTGTGGCAATGATCTGGAGCGGATTTGCATTGGCGAGCAGATTTATGATGCTGCGGCTGCCGAACAAGACGGCCTTGAATGCCTCAAGGGCACGATAAATAAGCCCAGAAACTACGCGCTCGAACACAGCTCTTCAATCTTGAACTATCTCTTTGGGAGAGACCACACAATGAAAAATCTGCTAATTACTATCGGCGAGTCCCTTCACGCCTCCATCCCAAAGACGGGAGCCATAATGAAGCAGCTAAGGGAGCTTGGGCCTGATGCGTATAATGTTGAGAGTGGGCCTTTGAATTACATCAGGGCTTTGATTGAATCGCAGGTCTCCGAAGGCGCCGATTATATAGCAGTCAACCTCGATGCTTTCGGCGAGGACAACCCGCAAATCGCGGTCGATATGATGATAGAATACGTCAAGCTGGTGCAAAGATGGGGCAACGACGTGCCGATTTGCATTGACAGTAGTAATAACGATTTATTTGTAGCAGGTCTAAAGGAGTGGTACAGGACAGGCAAACACGTCAGGCGGCCGCTTATAAACTCACTCAAGGTCTATACAATGGACAAAATCCTGCCGCTCAAAAAAGATTTTGACTTTGTGTTCATCGGCTTACTTGTCAGTGAAGAGGCAGCCACAGGCCCAGGCGGCTCACATTCGGTCGATGAGCTATACTCGCTGGCGAAGCGGATTTATACAAAGGCGGTCGATGAATATGGTTTTAGGCCCGACGAGATATTCTTTGACTCAACCGTATTTCCGCTGGCGATAGATATGCCGATGGAGCCGAACGTCCCCGGTTATACCTATCGGACTTTCGAGACCATAAGGAAAATCAAAAACGACCCCTCGATGAAGGGTGTCCATTGCTCCCTGGGCGTCAGTAACTGCATCCGGGATTTGCCGGGCCGAAAAATTGGCGTCTGCAGGGCATACCTCGCTAAGGCGATGGAATATGGCCTTGATGCTGCCATTGTCAATGTTGCCCATCACTATGGCCAGGTCCTCCCAGATACAGAACTGCTGGAGTTGGTTGATGCCTATGCAAAGATGGATGGAGAGCCCGAAAAAATGAACAGAGCAATGGAGCTTATGGGCAAATTCTGCAGGGGAAATAGGAAGTCTTCCTGAACCATCGAGGGCGAACAAAGGTAGCACGCGGCTGTTAAGAAAGATAAAAACTAAAAACGAAAAGTTAAATCCGCCATAGGCCGACGGCCGTTCTTGGTTTTATATCTTGAATTCCTATAGCAGTAACAAGCTCGCCGCCATAACAAGCATTCCCAAAATTATCCCTGCGATGACCAAATGTCCGTGACCATAACGATGGGCCATAGGCAATAGCTCATCCAGAGATATGTATATCATTACACCGGCAGTAAAAGCCAAAAGAGCCGCAAGAACAGCCGGCGTCAAAAAAGGCAGTAATACCAGGTAGCCAATAATGGCTGCCGCTGGTTCGGACATGCCGGAAAGAAAAGAATAAAAGAACGCTTTATTTTTATTTCCTGTGGCAAAAAAAATAGGCACTGACACCGCAATTCCCTCCGGAATGTTGTGAATAGCAATCGCTATGGCAATGAATACCCCCAGATGCACATCGCTAAGCGCTGATGTAAATGTAGCCAGGCCTTCAGGAAAGTTGTGTATGCCTATGGCCAATGCAGTAAACAGTCCTGTTCTCATAAGACAGCTTTCTTCCCCCTGAAGGCAGGCAGGTTCATCCCCGCCTTGGGTTAGCAACCATCGATGCGGATTTTCCCGTTCGGGCACCAGCATATCTATCAGTCCAATACCAGCTATTCCGATAAAGAAAGCCGCAAGACCCTGAAATTTACCGATAGCTTGCAAAGAGTCCGGCAGAAGCTCCATAAAAGATATGTAAATCATAACGCCAGCCGAAAAACCCAGCAAGAAGGCCAAATAGACTATCTTTGGTTTCTTGATAAAGTAGGCAATAGCGCTTCCTATACCCGTGCAAAGACCGGCAGCAAGCGTAAGCAGTAGCGCTGGAATGATATTTTCCGATACGCCCATAATTCGTAGACAATTCTCCGGCGACTAAATAGACCTGGGTCGCCCGCGAGTATATTAGTAATGCCAGGCAGTTTTGGCAAATCAGTTTTACAGTTTAGGCCGCCTGGCTTGAATTTTGTTCCTCCGTAAGGCGTCCTGCGGATTGCCTTTTTAGTCGGCTGTTGTTAGAAATAATGTCGATTTGTCACTAAATTGACAAGCGTTTCTGTGAAACCGCAAAAAGGGCAAAATATGAGCAGGTTCCAAATTTCAAAAAATCGCGTCTTTACTGTCGCAAATATAGTTTTGTCCACGCTTTTGGTGACGGGCTGCCAGGTCGAAAATTCGCCTGAATCGCCCCACCTTCGGCCGGCGCCTTTCTCTGCCGTCTCTATTGCTGACCAGTTCTGGGCGCTGCGGATAGAAATTAACCGCGCCGTAACTATCCCTCACAATTTCAAAAAGTGCGAGGAAACCGGCCGAATCAACAACTTCGCCAAGGCCGGCGGACTTATGAAGGGTCCATTCGAAGGCATCCGCTTCAACGATTCGGATGTATTCAAGGCCGTCGAAGCGGCATCTTACTCGCTTAGCACCTACCGGGATGGACTCCTTGAGAAATATCTTGATGACCTGATTTACAAAATTGCCCTGGCACAGGAGGACGATGGCTACCTTTATACCTGCCGGACAATCGACTCAAACAACCTGCCCGGCGATACCGGCCCGACGCGATGGTCGTCCCTTGCTTCCAGCCACGAGCTATATAATGTCGGGCACCTCTATGAAGCAGCAGTAGCGCATTATCGTGCAACCGGCAAACGAACGCTGCTGGATGTGGCGATAAAAAATGCCGACCTCGTCGCCCGCACCTTCGGCCCCGATAACAAGCGGGATGTGCCCGGCCATCAGGAAATCGAAATAGGCCTGGTCAAACTAACCCTCGTAACAGGTAATGAAAAATACCTAAAACTGGCGAAGTTCTTCCTCGACCAGCGAGGTCGTCCGGATGGGCATCAGCTCTACGGCGAATACTCTCAGGACCATAAGCCGGTAACTGACCAGAACGAGGCCGTCGGCCACGCGGTTCGGGCAGCTTATATGTATTCAGCAATGGCGGATGTCGCATTGTTAACCGGCGAACAGCCATACATACGGTCGCTCGACCGGATATGGGAAAATGTGGTATCGAAAAAACTATACCTGACAGGCGGCATCGGCTCCCAACACGGAGGCGAGTCATTTGGGAAAGATTATGAGCTGCCCAACAAAAATGCCTACTGCGAAACCTGTGCGTCCATCGCAAACGGCTTGTGGAACCATCGGATGTTTTTACTGCACGGTAACGCAAAATATATTGATGTGCTGGAGAAAGTCATTTACAACGGATTTCTGGCGGGCGTTTCTATGAAAGGGGACGAATTTTTCTACCAGAACCCTCTGGCCAGCGATGGGAGTTATCAGCGTAGCTCTTGGTTTGACTGCGCTTGCTGCCCGCCAAACGTGGCACGGTTTATTCCTTCGATTCCCGGATACGCGTATGCCCATCAGGGTAATGACCTCTACGTGAACTTCTTTGTCGGGGGAAATGCTGTAATCATTACAAGCAGCAACACAATATATCTCAAACAGCAGACGAGTTATCCCTGGGATGAAAATGTCAAAATCATTGTTGAGCCGACGAGCCCACAGGAATTTGCGATTTACGTTCGTGTTCCCGGCTGGGCACAGAACCAGCCGGTGCCGAGTGACCTGTACCGTTATTCGGACGAGATTCAGGATAAAATAACTCTGAAAATAAATAGCGCACAGGGCACAAAGCTACAGACTACAGAGCGTGCCCCTAAATCCTGGCTTTGGAGTCTCGAAGATGGGGTCTGGCGGCTGGAATCCGGGGAGTTGGGGCCGGGCTCGCAAATGTCACTGGTTATGGACAAGGGCTTTGCCCGTATCAATCGAAAGTGGCAAAAAGGCGACACAATTGAATTGAAACTGCCTATGCCGGTTCGGCGAGTGCTTTCTCACCAGAACGTGAAGGACAACGCTGGCAGAGTTGCCATTCAGCGTGGACCTGTTGTGTATTGCTTTGAAGGCGTGGACAATCCGCAGGGTGTAGAGAACCTGGTCCTGCCCGCAAATAACGAGTTGCAAGCCGAATATCATGCCGAGCTTCTCGGTGGCGTTATGGTTGTCAAGGGCAAAGGTCAAATGCGAACCAGCGACGGTCAGCTCGAAGATGTCAACGCAGTTGCTATCCCCTATTATGGCTGGGCACATCGCGGCCAAAGCCCAATGGCTGTATGGATAGCGGAATCCGCTGGAGAAAAGCCGCAAGAGACAAAGCCCGAAACGCAGGATGTGAATCAGCCGCCGATAACTCCGGAAGCCGAATCGAAAGAACAGTTCGAGCCGGCGTCTATTTTTGTGGCGATAGATGGCAATGACTGCTGGTCAGGTCAATTGTCAAAACCCAACGCAGAGCGAACTGATGGCCCCTTTGCCACACTTTTCGTTGCCTGTCAGGCCGCCAGAAATATCGGCACAAAGCAGCCGCGAAAAATTATTGTTCAATCCGGCCAATACTTTTTTGATAAGCCGCTGGTGCTCGGCAGCGAAGATGCAGGTTTAACGATAGAATCAGAACCGGATGCTAAGGTTTGTCTTTATGGCGGGCGAAAAATTATCTGGCGTAAGCCATCCCCAAGCGAAGGCTGGCAAAAAGAAGGCGGGAATTTTTACTCGGTCGTATTGCCGGATGTTAAAGAACGAAAGTGGGACTTCCGTGCTCTTGTGGTAAATGGGCGCCTTTGCGACCGTGCCCGCCTGCCTGAGAAGGATTTCTTTGAGCATTTAAGCAGCTTTGACGTCCCCTGGATGAGCACAACGGGTGGCGGATGGAAACGCAAGCCCACAGACGAAGAATTGACGACAATGAGGTATCGCCCCGAAAACATCGGTTCGTGGCTGGATGTCAACAACGCCGAGATTACTATTTATCATATGTGGGATGAGTCGCTGGTCGGAGTCGCTTCCGTAGATACAAACTCTCAGATTATTACGTTCGCAAATCCATCCGGGCATCCGCCCGGAGCGTTCGGCGTCAAAAAATATGTAATCTGGAACGTCAAAGAAGGATTGTCCCAGCCGGGACAGTGGTATCTTGACCGCACTAACGGCAAATTAGTCTATTGGCCTTTGCCGGACGAGGATATGGCTAAAGCCGAGGTCATTGCCCCAACTATTGAATCTATCATCAGAATCGAAGGCAGCAAAGACAATCCTGTTAAAGACATAACTATTAGTGGCCTGACCCTCTCGGCAACAACCACGCCGCTCAAGGCCGGCGGCTTCGGCGCAGAAGAATTCGATGGGGCAATTTCACTTGTCTTTGCCGAGGATTGCCGGCTGCTTGACCTTGAAATCCTGAATGTCGGCGGCCAGGGTATCAAAGCTTCAGGCGAGCGATTGCGGATAAAAAGATGCCACATCCATCATACCGGCGGCTGCGGTATCAAATTCAAAGGTAACAATATAGTAGCAGCCGACAACCACATTCACGACATCGGTGTCACTTATCCAAGTGCCATAGGGCTATCGACCAGCGGCAAAAATTGCCGGATAACCCACAATAAAATTCACGACACTCCCTACACTGCTATTACCTGCAGCGGAGAAGATAACCGCATCGAAGGTAATCTAATCTTCCGTGCAATGCAGGAGATGCACGATGGCGCAGGCATCTATGTTACGTTCTGCAAGAATATTACCCTGCGAGGCAATTTCATCCGGGACATCATCGACACCGGCGGCTACGGCGCTTCTGCTTACTATCTCGATGAGCAGGCCGAGAATTGCCTGGTAGAAGGAAATTTATCAATCGGCGTTGTCCGACCGTCCCACAACCACATGGCCAAAAACAACACAATCCGTAACAACGTGTTCATCAGCGATGGGGATATGAGCTTAACATTCCCGAGGTCATCTAACTACACATTCGAGAAAAATGTCCTCTCCGCCGGACGCGATATTTCGCTGGAAAATCCCGATGCAATGGTAACATTCCAGGATAATATTTTGTTTAGTAAAGTCGGCCAAATCAACTGCCACAAGCTCAAAGATTACAGCCGGACAGAAACCCTGCCGTTTGAAGCCACCGGCGGCAACATTACTGTTGACCCGCTTATAGTTGAGTTCGAGAAAGGCACCGTTAGCTTTGCACCCGAATCACCTGTCCTCAAGCTCGGCATAAAACCAATCAATGTAAGCGATGCCGGCCCGCGCAGGCCTTCTGGACAATAGACAGAGGCCATACCTCTATCGCTGCAATTCTATATATGCATTAGCAGATTGCCCTTGACGACCTGAGCATTCTTTGTTAAAAAGCCGGTAGTGTGTTGAAATGGATTACTTATGAACAGAAGGAGCTGCATTATGGCAAAAAAAGAGCAAACCCCAGAAAATCCTGCGACAGAGCCAACACAACAACCCGCTGCAACCGAGCCAGCAAAAGGTGGGCTTGAAACCAACAAGGATGCCCGCACCTTTGCAATGCTATGTCACCTGCTGGCCATCTTTACCAGCTTCCTGGGGCCGCTGATTGTCTGGCTGATTAAGAAGGACGAACACCCCTTTGTCGATGAGCAGGGCAAAGAGGCGCTGAATTTCCAGATTACGGCTTTAATTGCGTACCTTGCTTCTGGATTATTGACTTTTGTATGTATTGGAGCGTTGTTGTTACCGGCGGTGGCAATTGTTGACCTTATCTTTTGCATTATGGCCTGTATTGCCACAAATAAAGGGGAACATTACCGGTATCCGATATCGCTGCGAATTGTTAAGTAAGTAGCGATGGGCCGGACACAAAACGACGAATACTGTGCGAAAATCCCAGTTCCGCAGCCAAGCCACGCAGGTATAGACTGTTGAGCAAATAGCATAGAACGTTGTTATGCGCTTTGCCATTAAGCTTCTTATCGCGGTATGTGTTATTATTCTGTGCACGCAGATTGGCCGTAAGCTGCCGACGTTAGCCGGCCTAATTGCCGCTATGCCGCTTACTACCCTCATCGTGCTTATCTGGCTGTCCAGCGATAATCCCTCCGACTTCAAGCTTATGACCGATTATTGCAAAGGCATTTTGTGGGGCTTTGTTCCAAGCGCCCTGTTTTTTCTTGTTGCTCTGTTGTGCTTTCACAAAAAGTTATCTCTCGGGATTGTGCTTTGTGCAGGTTTTGCTGCCTGGCTTATTTCTGCAATCGCCCATCAGTGGTTACTTGGCAAATAAGCTAGTATATCATGACATTTTAATTTGTGGATATAGACGTTTCAGTTTGATGCGA
>CAZKOQ010000046.1:0-12783 GCA_964554425.1 uncultured Pirellulales bacterium
GATTATGCTTCTTCCGACCGTATCCAACGTAGACTCCTTAAACTGACAGGCGATGGTTGATTATTTTCTGTTAATTAGTCGCAAGGTCCCTTGGACCATCATTTATTAACCATCAATTCCTTCTGATATATAATATCTTCGATGTTCTCCAACAACTCCTTGGGGCTGAACGGTTTGCTGAGACAACCGGCTATTTGCAAACTTTCCTGCTGCTCTTTCGAGATAGCAAAGCTCCGAGCCGTCAGCATAATCACCGGTATATCCTTGGTCTGCTCATTTTGGCGCATCTTCTCCACAAGCTCCAGCCCCGTCATCACCGGCATTTGGAAATCTGTAACGACGATATCCGGTTTTTCCTTGAGAGCTGCCTCAAAGGCCTCGGCGCCGTTATCAGCCGTGATAACCTCATAACCGTTATTGCGGAGTTTTATGGCAACCACATGAACTATATGTATCTCGTCATCTACAACCAAAACTTTCTTGTCTGACATTTTCGGCCTCCACACAATTCAAGATATAAACTCTCGCATGTCGGGACTTTGTAAAAGACAGGTCCCAACATACTACTGCCATTTCTAATAAATAACTGTAGCATTTTTTATGCCGTAATGGCTTTTCAAGAAGGTAATAAACTTCTTTTTTCAGCCGTTTCCCTGGATTCCCGCTTTCGCGGGAATGACAAAAAGTGAAACTCACTTTTTGGAAACGGCACTACTTATGCACGACCTCGGCTACTTCCCTCGCTGCCAGAGGCAGTTCAAAACCAAAAGTGCTTCCAACGCCAACCTTGCTTTCAACAAAAACACGGCCATTGTGCACCTTTTCGATTATCTGCTTAACGAGGTTAAGGCCCAATCCTGTTCCCTTCGCAACATTTTTATTCGCCTCAACTCTATAAAACTTCTCAAAGAGGTGGCAAAGCTCATCTTCCGGAATCCCAACTCCCGTATCAGTAACACTAACCATCGCGACACCTGCAATTTCATCGACTCCGGTTCTTATCGTTACCGAGCCGCCGGGGCGGGTATATTTGACAGCGTTACTTAGAAGATTCACAATAACCTGCGAAATCATATCCTTGTCTGCGTACACCTGGTCGAACACAATGGGTTTTTGTCCGATGATTTGAATGTTCTTTTCCTCGGCGTAGCTTTTTATCATTTGCAGTTGCTCTTCTATCAGGATAGTTAAGCTGACAGGCCCTTTATTTACCTTTATCAGGCCGGACTCTATCCGCGAAATGTTCAGAATGTCCTCAATAAGCCGATTCAGCCGCTTGGCCTGATTTTGAATAACCGAACAAAACTCCTTCATTGTCTTTTCATCACCGGCCTCGCCGTCAGCTAACATCTCCGAATAGGCCATTATGGAAGCAAGAGGAGTCTTCAATTCGTGCGAGACGTGGCTTACAAAATCATTCTTCATCTGTGATACTTCTTTTTCGCGCGTGATATCGTGCAGCACCGCCACCACTCCACAAATTTTCTCTGCCTGGTCATAAACATGAGAAATTATGCAATCGAAGGTTTTTGGCTTGCCATCCTGACAAAATTCTATTTCCTGTCTGGTGGCGCGACTTCTGGTTTGCTGGCTGTGAGTCAACAAATCCGCAAATTTATGGTGGTCCGCATCTATCAGCTCACCGAAATGTTTATACTGGGAATTTTTGAAATCGAAATTGAAGAGCCGACCCGCCGCCTCGTTTGCCATAAGCAGCTTATCGGACTCATCGATAACGATAACGGAGTCGCGAATGCTATATATGATTGCCTCAGTATTTCTTTCGCGTCTTCGCGAAAGCTGAATCTGGAGCTGCAAATCCTTGACCTGACTCTCAAGCCCGCCTATATAACCAGAGCAACTATCCAGCCATTGAGTAAAAGCTTCACCTAATAAACTGACATTTTCGATTTCTGTCTTACAATCGCCAATCGGCAATTGCAAATCGGAAATCTTCTTATTAATTTGCTTGGCTATGGATGTGATTTTCCCGGCCAAACTTATCGAGTGCCAGCCGAGCAATATCATGCCCACAGCCGCAATGACATAGCAAACTGTCCCAACAAGGCCCCAACGCTGTATATAACCGGCGAATCGCCAGCCCTCTTTTGCACCCAAGTTCTGCCACTGTGCGAGGCCTGCTGCGATTAGACTACATAGCACAATCCCTGTGACCACTATATATAAGTTTCTTCCGAATCTCACACCAACCACTCCGATACTAAACCTGCTTCCGCAGGAACACACCTGTCATTCCTGCGGAAGCAGGAATCCATCCTTTTCCCTTTGGACTTTTTCCTCGCTATTATCTCCTCTGCCAGTTAGGTGCTTCCTCGTGGTCGATGACTTCGAGGATAACACGCTCCAGCTTCTTGGCTTCTTCCGGATTGGTCTGGCGAATGATTCGTTCTTTTAGTCTCAGTGCCTCAAGATATGTCGGACGAAGTTTAAGCGAAAGTTCAACCTCACTCATTGCAGACTCGTTATCGCCTTCAACGTAGTATTTAGCAGCCTTTGCGTAATGGTCCTCCACCATTTTTGCCCTGCCTATCGACTGTAATTCATCCTTTGCGCCAAATCTTTTACGCTGGATGTCCTCTGCTCTCGCCAGTCCCTCCGTCTGAGCTGACTCCTCTATAATGTGCGGCGTAAGCATCACGATGACTTCCTCACGTTTTGTTTTATCAACCGTGCTTCTAAATACTGCCCCGATAAACGGCAGGTTACCAAGCAGCGGGATCTGATGGCGCGTTGTATCTACTGTGTCCCTGAATAGTCCTCCGATAACGATGGTCTGGCCGTCTTTGACCATTATATTAGTCGCCACTTCAGTTGAGGTTTCGGTAGGAAGACCGGCGGATACGCTTCCATCGCTATCCTTGGGATGGATATCCATACGGATGTAGCCATCGTTACCTATGTATGGTCTAAACGAAAGCTTGGTTCCGGTTTCGAGAAAGCTCACTTGTGAAGTTGAAGCTCCCCCTTCTGATACCGTTGTCTGAGATAGATATCCATACTTCTTACCGATATACACCTGTCCAAGCTGCTTATTGATTGCCAGAATCTTCGGATTCGCAAGAACTGTAAGGTCGGTTACCGATTCCAATGCACGGATAAGCGCAGCCACATGGTCGCTTGTTACCCCAATATTCAGCCCATCCCCAACAGTGCCCTTGTCAGTTACCGCTTTAGAGGCAAAACCATACTGTGATATACCATTGGCAGCTCCACTAGCAACATTGAGGATATTTTCGATGGTAACTCCATTTAAGGTGCTCCAATCTATACCCAACGCTGTCTGTTCGCTCAAAGTGGCGCTTAGAATCGTTGCCTCAATCAGAACCTGCTTGGGGCGGGTATCCAGTTCTTTAAGCAGTTTTTCTACCTTGGCTATGTTCTCAGGGTAATCGGTGACAACAATGGTGTCATTCAAAGCCATATTGTCACCGCCAACAGAACCGGCACCAATAGACTCACCAGTTGGCATTATTTTCTCCGGTGGGGAACTACCCTGTATGATTCCGGCACCACTAAGTACCGGAACTACGAGCTTCAGTGTCTCTGCGGCACTTATGTAGTAGAGCGTAAAGACCTTAGTTATCATTCGCTCTTTATCTTCCTTGAGTTTCTTGAACTCATCGACGGTATAAACCTTGATGAAGTCATCTTCCTGCTCATACTTGAAGTTGGAACCCAGAATGGCGCTTAGGGCCTGCTCAAATGTTACATCGTAGAGGTTAGCAACTGTAACCATCCCGTCCACTTTGGACGAAGGCACGATGTTTTTCTGATACCGGGCGGCCAGGAACTGAAACGCATCCTGGATTCTCATATCCTTCTTGAAACTAAGCGACTGAATCTTCGCATCCGTCGCAACCGGCTCTGCGGCCGGCGCAGGTTGTTCACTTACGGCACCGGCAGCAGCGCCGGCATCTGCCACAACGCTTTCACTGGCGGCAGCTTCCGCCACCGCGGCCTGCTCGCTCTGGCCTACCGCAATCGCCGCCATTACAACCAATACCAAACTCCATACCAACAAATTTTTCCCGAATCTGATTCTTTTAGTTGAACTCTTACCTTTACACATAGCTTTGCTCCCTTTTCTTAAACATTTCTCTCACATAAATCACAAACCAAACACCAATCCGCCTTCTGGCGGATTCAAGGATTCACTTCTACCGTTTGCGCAAGTTTCAATGTTATTTGCGCCTTTCCACACTTCACAAACACTGCATTCTCTTCTATCCTAACTACTTCACATTCATACTTTCCCGCCCCATCCTCAATGGGCAATTTATCGCCCACTGACAGCAGCTTTCCATTGATAGAGGTCTGGCGATTTTTACCTATCGCTATCGCCTCCAGCTTCAACTTGCCGGTAACCCGGCGGGCCATCTCTTCACTACCATCTGCAGAGGCGATACTTACTTCAACACTACCCAAGCCATTCCCTGCTCCGTTTTTGACAAACTCTTGCCAGTTGCTCACTGCAAAAAAGTCTCTTGTTATCACATCATCACGGCCTGCAACTTCAGGCAAATCTATGAAAGATACCTTTAATTGCGGATTCTGCTGGACATCCAAACCTGTCTGAACTGTTGTCGATGCTGCTCCGGCGGATTGCGGCGACCTCTTAAAAAAAACTTTGACCCACATAAAGACCATCACGCCAATCAAACACAATGCAATCACGGCCTTTTTCTTCTGCGCACCCAACAGGCACAAGAGTCTATTAAGTTTGCCGCTCCTATTTTGCATATTCTCTCTCATATCGTTTCATCTCTCCGTCGGGCAAAGCTCCAATTTCTTTCGTGGCACGGGCTTCCAGCCCGTGAAGACACGGCCAAGCTTGTCCTGAGCGTAGTCGAAGGGATGGCCGTGCCACCGGTTTTCAGATTCCTTGCCCTCCTGCAGCAGTTTGGTCCCTGTAATAGATAACCGCTTTTGTCTGCATAGTTAAAACGCCGCTAAAATCGGTATCGTTCTCGAGTTTGACCTGCTCAATGCGGACGAGCCTATCCAGTCCTTGCAGCCGTTTATAGAATTCGAATATCTGCGCCAACTTACCCTTACAATGCACATCCAACGGTATGCAGCTCAATTTATCGGCCCTTACTTCCTCGCCTGGTGCAACAACCTGTTCCTTGAGGTTATGCTCATTCATTAAGTCCGCAATCTTTTGCAAAAATCCGCCGAGAGCCCGTTGTGTTGGTATGTAAGTATCGTAGTTTCCAACTACTCGCTGCAGGTTTTGCAACTGCTCATTCAATGCAGGCAGTTGCTTGGCCTCCGCCTGCCCTTTGCTAATGGCAAGCGTCTGTGTCGCTCTGGCACCCTTGATGGCTTTTATTTTCCTCTGCAAAGGCAGATACCGAAACAGCACAAACCCGCCTACCACCGCTGCGGCCACAATAAATATCGTTATTTGCTGTCTCTCTCGTAAAAACATATCCGGTTTTACCCGTTACTACTGGCGGTAATTTGCCAAGTAGCAGCTTATCTCAAATTCACTTACCTGGACCTTCTTGCCCGCCTCACGAAAATCCCTTTCCACCTCCTTGGTTTGGCCTCCAGCCCCTGAGGGGGAAGCAGGCGAAGGATAATTTGCCACACTAATCTCAGCATTCCGCGAAAAGGATGGCACAACCTGGCAAAAATAGGGAGAACCCTCCAATTTACATATCAATGCCGCTACATCACCGGCATCCGCCGCTATGCCGCGTATTACAACCTTAAAACGCACATCTGCAATAGGAGACTGTTTTTGATTGAATACAGACAAAGCCACCCTCGCTACATTATTGTTGTTAGATTGCGGACCTTGCCTCTCTGCAAACTTCTCAGCGACAAACTCAACTGTGCTTATCGCTATACTCCTATCAATCAAAAAACTCATCTCGGCCAGAACACTTGCCACATCAATCTTGGAATCAATCTGCTCCATCAACTGCGCCTTTTTCTGCAAATTAGCAATCTGGGTCTTTAGCGAAGCGAATTGACGGGATGCGGCCTCTGCTTCCGCCTGTCTGGAGGGTGTTTGAGCAAACTCGGCCCTTGCTCTCGAAATCGAACGACCGGCAACAAAATTCCACACCACCATCACAATAAGAACACCACCCAGTGCAACGTATTGAGTGCGGTAGCCCACCTGTCGGCGTCTTCCGCTCTTATACCACCCTGGAAGGAAATCTATCTCTTTCATAGTTATCTTAATCCGTCCTCGAGTTCTTTGTCCCGTTCCAGCCCTTAAGACTAAGTCCGACAGCTACCGCCCATTCACAAAGCACGCCACGTCTGTCGCTATCAAGATTGATATGAGCTTCTTCGCCGGACAGGTCAAAGCCCCTCAACGGCTGCCCAACTTCAATCTCAACCGTCAACTGCCGTTTCAAAACGTTAAGTAGAATATCTTCGTATGCCCCTCCACCGGTAAAAATCGCCCGTTCAACCCGCTTGCCCCTGAACGTCACCGTATAATATCGAAGGCACAGTGATATCTCTTTTGCCAGTTCTTCTGCAACCGAACCTATGGAATCTACAATCGCCTGCCGAGTTGCCGCATCGAGATCCCTGCCATTGTCACCAGGAGCTTCTGTATTTGAAGCCGATTCACAAACTCGACCTCCTCTCTCTGCCCGAAGCTTATCACGCAGCATTTGAGCTTCAGCGACGTTGACTGCCAACCTCTCCGCGATTTTCTGGTTGAATGTTTCACCGCCGAGGGGAATCTGCTTAACGAAACTAATCTCCCCTCCACGACCAAACACGACCGTAGTAAACCGACTTCCGACATCCACAAATACCAGCGTCCGCTCTCTATCTCCCTGCCGCCTCAGAGAACGCTCAAAACTTCTAAATAGTGCACAAGGAACCGTATCAATAGCCACCGGTCGAAGGTCTATTTCTTCAAGCATCTCAATATGACTTTTCACCGCTTCATTATCCGCAGCGAAAAGTATCAACTCATTCTTGGTTTCTTCACCCTGTTGAACATCGCCGGCAACCATATAGTGCATTGCATCTTTATCAGGATCCAGACCAAAACGCTGAACAACCTCTTTCTTCAAAGATTGCTCCATCTGTTCGGTTTCTTTGTCAGCTAATCGAAGACTGGTAATCTTCAACCTCTCGTTTGGCAGGCACGAAACGACATTTCGTCCGCGAAATCCCCCCTCAGCCAGCATCCTCTTTATCGCCGATACAATAAAATCCCTTCTGGCCTTTTCATCGCCATCTATATCGGAATCAATGTTCGTCTTGCCCGCAGCAATAACACTTACTTGCCCGCCGTTCATCGCCAGCTGGATTATCTTGATAGAGCTGTGGCCTATGTCTAATCCTATGGGGCGCAGACTTCGATTTCTCAACATCAAGCTTATCATCTACCTTCTTGTCCTCATCACTGGGTAACCGAGATAAAACCCGTAACCGGCTCGACATTAATCGTTACGGTTATGCCGGCTGCGCGGAGACTGATGACGCCCGCGTTCAAAGGATTGTTGTTGCCGTTGTATGGGCTGCCGAGGTAATCAAATTTGACCTTGTTGGTCCCATCAAAACTCGCATCAAAAATGTCAACCTTATCCAGCCCTAAAGCTCGGAAACCAACAACGTAATTAAATCCCTTTTTCACAGGGTGCGCTATCACATTGCCGGCCTGGTCCTTTATGCTGTAGCTCTCGGTATTTTTATCAAACTCTACCGAGTAACCCTGGCCTCTGGTGATTGCCATACTCTTGGCGTATTCAAGGTCAGCAGCAACCATATTTGCCGCCGACCTGACCTGGACACTGCCTGCCGAACTCATCATTGGAATTGCAGTCATTGCCACTATCGCAATAATGGCAATCACAATGAGAAGCTCGACGAGTGTAAAAGCATCGCACTTATGCGACAAATTAAACCTCCTCGCCTTCGCAAGAAATCTATACCACCATTTAGTTGTCAAATTCATCGTCCTCACATCCTAATTTATTTTCATTGTCCATCCTGATATATCACCACACTCCTCTGTTCTTTTTTCGTCCTCTTTTTGATACATCTTTACTACCACGCTAACCCGCTTAAAAGAGCCGTTTCGCCTCTATTTTTCCAGACCTTTTCATCGTGCTATAATCGTGCGGTTTTTCACATCCTCCCTGCCGACATTCCAACAGCGCAAACCGCATAAATGTCACATCTCATACCTTCCAAAGTTAAGGCCAACAAATGCGGCACAGTCGTCAAACCAATAAGGCAGGAAATACCGAACTACCTTCGGTTCGTGCAACCACCAGTGGATATGAGTTGAATTTTTAAGATATGTAGATTTTTATTTTTATCGCCCAAAAAGGCCGATAAGCGCATCTTTTCGTCAGCTCCTCAGCAATAGCCCAAGCAACCTCTTTATCTTTTCTGAATACTTCTGAAAAATGCTCCTGCAGTCTGCTCCCACTTTTCTGCAACAGTCCCTCCGGCAGACCAGGTCAAAATCGCCGTCTTGAACTGGTCGGCAGTTATCGTAATGCTGCTGCCGCTATCATTAAGTCGCCAGTGTCCTATCAAACCGGACAATCCGTCACGCGGCGGATAAATATCGTTGGGATCCAGCACACGGTCGTAGATACGGATGTCGTCAACCAATCCTTTGTAAACATACGCCGAAGAACCGGTTCTATCTACGCCGATATTAAAATGCCCATCGCCGCTACCTTGCGGGTTTGCCCACACGCCTGTGTTGCGCATAATACCATTGAGATAAGACTTCATTACATTTCCATCACGCACAACACTTATGTGGTGCCAGGCGCCGGAAATTTCGTTTATGTTAATCACAGTGTCCCAATATTTAGGAGAAGGCAGATAATCAGGATGATAAATGACAAGCCGTTTTGGACTGCTTGAGTCAAACTGGAGCGTCCAGTGATTCGTTGAGCCGCTCGGACTGCACTTGGAGAACACACCAGCCCAGCTCTTCTGTGTGGCGTTGGCCTTAATCCACACCGACAGAGTATAATTCCCCGTCAACTGAAGACTGGTCGCATCATCAGGGCTCTGGACATAGTCATCGACACCGTCAAACTCAATTGCTCCGCCGACCTGCCCTCCGGTAGGCCGCCAAATCGGACTCGAATATAAACGGCCAATGACGCCGTTACCCGAGGAATCTGATGTCGTCTCCGTAATGCCATTTTGGGCAAAAATCCCGCCCTGGACATTGACAATAGTCCCGGCAGAGCTAACCTGCATCTTCCCGCTTAGAACTCCGAGACCGGCGACTTCCAATCTCCCTCCCGGCCCAATTATAATATCACCCGTAACCAAAATGGCCGGGAAATTTTTCGCCGCTGTAACAATATTATTTGCGCCGCTTACCCTCAAGTTACCGTCAACGATAATCGCTCCTTGTATGTTCACATTACCGGGCAATTCGACATCACCGTTACGATAACGAACCCCACGCGGGTTACCTGCAGAAGGCGTGAAAGTGCCGCTGGGATGAACATACGTATCAATCACATCTGGTATGTAACTTGCAGTTATTACACGGTACGCCGGGCTAAAATTATTTACCTGTATATCCGGCCAGCTTATCGGCGGCTGGGCGACAAGGACATTCTTGCGGCCTTCGATATTCCCTCCGCTTATTATGCCATTTGCGAAAACATCGCCGTTTATATAACCGCTGTTGTATAGATTACCGGCACAATAGACATCGCCATTTATCGTAATCCGCTGTGAAATTGTCATTGTTACGCCGGTCCAAAATGCGATGCAGGGGTCAAGCCGCAATTGTGCCCTTATATTGCTTTGTCCAATCTCCTCGCCATTTCTGAGCCGGTAGGCATTGCAGTCTATAATATAATTGCAGCGGTCGGCCGGATCCGAATCATCACGATTAACCTGGACATCGTAATAATCACTACCGACGGTTATCTGCTGGCCTATACCGCCTGTCCAATATTCAGAAGAAACCTCTTGCGGACTAAGTATCAATCCTCTGGCGTGCTCTAATCCCGATTCTGCCAAATAATCCATTTGCGTTCGAAGCGCCATATTATCGCCGCACACCAGTTCAACATCACTGCGAGACAGATACCCAAGCGACACAACTGTTATCGCCATAACGATAAACAGCACCACAAGCAGCGCCACCCCTTTGCGATGCAAAAGTTTTGAGTTTTTAGTTTCGAGTTTTAAGTTTACTTTGCTAATCATCATCACTTAAAAGAATATTCAAAGTCTGGTGCAGCCGATTCCCCGCCCAACCACGAATCTGGGCACTTATCTGATACTGACGAGCCGTGTTGTCTTCAGCAAGCGCAAATGAAACATTCACGAATTTGCTCCGCGGCGGCAATACATCAAAACTAAACTGCACATTACTACATTGCGGTATCAACTGGATAAAGGTGGCACTGCCGCTATAAGCCGTCCACCAGTTCGTTGAACGCCCAACAATTGTCCCCAGACTTATAGCAGCAGGATTCGAGGAAGGAAATTCGGTAAGCTGCAACCGGTCGCCGGCCGGGCCTCTCTCTATATAAACCAGCTCCCCGATATTGATCTGCCCATCGTTATTGTCATCGGCCCGCCAGATAGCAAAATCATTTGTCGTAGCGGCACATATAAGTTTACAGTGCCCGATAAGCTGTGAAATTCTCAGCGTCGCATATCGCACCTGTGCCTGCTTGTAAACGGTATCGTCGGTAGCATCGTTTGCACTGCCTAACGCAAAGGCAAGGGTCGCAACCGCACTTAAAACAACACCGGTAACAACCAGGGCAACCAGCAGCTCAACAAGTGTAAAACCCTTACAACAAAACGCCCTCGATAGTATCTTTGTGTCGCTCATATCTTCTTATTTATTTACTTACGAGTCGAGTTACAGCTCCTATTTGTTTACCACTGTAATAGACTCGCACCGTCACGCGAATAAATGTCGGCTGCGTTGCCCCGCTTTGCTGCGGAACATAAACGTATTCACAGCTAACGCTCCTGCCAAAGTTGATATATTTTGGGTCGGTGAACAACGCCCCGGCAGCGTCCCTTACTTGAACCTGCGCCTCTGTATAGCTATTATAGCTGGCAATTATTTGGTCAAACGGTGTGCTAATAACCCGTTCCATCAACTCGCTGGCTAACTTAGAACCTAATGTCCTGCGCATACCCTCGGCTTGCACCGCTGCTCCGCTTGTAAATGGAAGCAAAACGCCCGCAGCAGCCAAACCCAACACGACGGTGGCCATCATTGCCTCCGCCAACGAAAAACCCTTTCGATAGTTTTCACGCGAGATTGACAACAAATGCCTCCTCATCCACTTTTTATTTTTATGCCACGAAGGCACCAAGACATCAAGTTGTGATAAATTCATTTTTATTTTGTGCCTTTGTGTCTTTGCGGCTAATCTCAATTTCTACCCTGCGAAGTAGCGTAACTTAGCTACGTAACACGAGATTGCGCCTCTGTTCTTCTAATCCCAAATTTCAAATTTGGAATTTCAAATTTCAGATTACAGATAATGCCATTAAAAAGGCTGACCAGCTTGAAGTTCCCACCTCAGCACGGTCAGCCCATTTTTCTACTTCGTTGTTTTCGCCAGCTTATGCCGGCGCTTTTGCCGTGTAAATATTCACGGCACAATCGTTCCAAAATTAGAGTTTAGAGCGCTGCATGCGCAGGATCATAGTTATCGTCAGCATTGAAAGCACCGCTGGTTAAGTCAAACCTCCAACCCTCCGTATTTGCACCTGCGGCAGCACCACCCATACGAACTGTATTGAGGTCGTTGAACGGATTGGTCGGAATCTTCTGCAGATAGGGACCATAGTCCGTACCGACGGCACCGGCAACATCGGTCTTGCCCGTCATCGCCTCGACAAACGAAGCTGCGCCTGCGCCCGGAAGATCGTCATTGTGCTGAATCTTATACAGCTCAATCTGTGAACGAACCGTCTGAAGGTCTGTGCACAAGCTCGATGTCTTGGCCTCGGTGCTCGCCTCCGTGAACTGCGGAATCACGATGGCAGCCAGAATGCCAAGAATGACCACCACTATCAGAATTTCGACCAATGTGAACCCTGTAAAACCTTTTCTTGCTTTCATTTTTTGCCCCTTTTCAGAAAAACCCTCTTTCCTTAATTTGCCAAAACGAACCACATCTAAAAAGAATTGTTTTTTACAACCGAAGGTATCGACCTAATCGATACACAACTTAACTACCCGTAAATCGTTCTGCCGTAACCTTTTGACCCTCCTACGATAAAGAACTCTTAAATACGCTCGCAAAATTTACTTCAAAAATTATCTGGACATTTCTTTGATAATAGCGTGCCGCTCATACGTCCGAAAATACTAAAAGCCGCTCCTGCCTGGCTCTCAATAACTCACTAAAGAAAATATAGAATACAAAATCCCCAATGCCAAATTTCCTGGTGTCAGAACTTAGAATGCAGCAGGATTCTTTTAAGCAGTTGCCCGTGTAACATTGTCTCTGTAAATTCGGATTGACGATGTCCGCGGTGAAACCCAGTCGAGCCGCGGCCAGAATCGACAATAAAAGAGAAAGAGAGAAGACGAAGGACAGAGGACAAACAACAGAAAACAGAAGAAAAAAGGGGTGAAAAAAAGTAAAAAAAACAAAAAATATGGAGTTTTTGAGGGAAATTTTGAAAAATGGGGTGGTTGGCTTGCAATTGGGTTTGATTGGGTTTGTTTTTCGGAGTTCGCAGGAGAGGGTTTGTTTTCATATTCCTTTGTTGTAACAGAGCTTACATTCATTTGAGTATCCAGCAAATTGG
>CAZKOQ010000046.1:12793-13933 GCA_964554425.1 uncultured Pirellulales bacterium
CGTTCAATTTTGATTGAACCGTATTGCGTGATGCGTATATCGTATTGCGAGATACGGTTGGTGAGGATTTGGGATTCGGAAGTCATTAGGAATTGTTCCTTTATATTGGTTAAGTGGTTAATTAGTTAATTGGTTATTGATTGGGCCTGCTGGCCTTACAGATATGCAATCTGAACTCCGCCTATCGGGGCGGTTGAGCGTTTGCATACTTGCAAACTGGGGGGAATTATAACATATTTTTGAAGAAAGTCAACAAAAATCTATGCTCGATTCTCGATACTGGATACTCGATGCCGGATGCTGGATACTCGATACCGGATGCTGGATACTCGATTCCGGATGCTGGATACTCGATTTTCGATACTCGGGGTTCAGAGATTGGTTAAAAGGTAATCGGGGAAAGGTAGCAGAGAATTAAAAATTAAAAAAAATTCATCCGCCTGTGACGGATAAAAAAAGCTTCAGCGGAGAAAAAATAGGAGTCTCTATTTCAATTTATTACTACATCGCAAAAAAAGGTCGTTCACAATGCCTTTCTGCCGTGCTCATCTTAACTTGTCCCTCGAACTACACCGCAAAAAAAGGTCGTTCACAATGGGTATCTAATAGCGGTTAGCGATTAGATGCCTCGAACTACACCGCAAAAAAAGGTCGTTCACAATTTTATCAACGGTCAATACAATTCCCTACAACCTCGAACTACACCGCAAAAAAAGGTCGTTCACAATTCTGCACGTGCTGACCTGGTGTTCCTATCCCTCGAACTACACCGCAAAAAAAGGTCGTTCACAATGAGTGGACTACTTATGAGCGGCGGATGCTCCTCGAACTACACCGCAAAAAAAGGTCGTTCACAATGTATAAACCCATTGACGGTATTGCAATTGCCCTCGAACTACACCGCAAAAAAAGGTCGTTCACAATTATACGGTATCGACTACTAAAGTTCCTCACCTCGAACTACACCGCAAAAAAAGGTCGTTCACAATTCTCGCCCTGCCGGACATAAGGGGAAGCCACCTCGAACTACACCGCAAAAAAAGGTCGTTCACAATAAATTCCGTTCTATTAGTAGTAACATTTACCCTCGAACTACACCGCAAAAAAAGGTCGTTCACAATACCTTTTTTGCAACTCTTT
>CAZKOQ010000047.1:0-13931 GCA_964554425.1 uncultured Pirellulales bacterium
TATTTGGGATACGCTTATGGTGCAGCAGTAAGCTGGGCCAGACAGTCAAACCAGAATAGTGATTTGCCCAAAGTGCTTGATTTATACGCCTTCAGAGATAAGGCCGGCGTGATGGGGCAACTGGTTTATGCTCTGGGAAATGCCTACAAAGAACCTGGCGTGCTTCTGGGCAATCAGTCCTTTCTCTTCTATATACTTCAAAATCCCGATTCTTCTATTTCCGCGGGGCCTTATGCCGGTTTAACAATTGATTGCCTGAAAAAAACAAGGGGCTATATTGATAAGGTTATGTCCCCCCTACCCAAGGCACGTATGGAGCGTCCGGACGCCCAACAGATTGCTGATGAAGTTTCCAACGCAGCGGCGCTATTGTCTCACGCATGTTCTTTGGCAACAGCCCGGCTGCAAACAACGGATGGGAATATCGGCAGCATACCGGAGAATACCCGCAAAGAGCTATCCGTCGAATTAAAGAAGATAATAACTGAGCATAAGCGTTTGTGGCTGTTGCGTAATCGTGAAGGTGGTCTGGTTGACAGCGCCGCCCGTATGGAGAGATTATTAGAGATGTATCAAACAAACTAATGACGCACTCGTGGTCAATCAGTCAGTAAAAATTGAAACTCCGGGCCGTTTGCATTCATCGGGAAGGTGTGCTACAAATAGCAATATGATGGCTCTTAAAAAGTCTGCTTTATCTGGTCTGCTGCTCGGATTGTTGGTAAATATGTGGGGAATTACCGGCTGGCCTTGCGCTACACAGCCATTAAGAGCGGCTGACGCAAATCAAACAGGGTCCGTGCGAAGAATTAAGCTGCCCATCGAGATACCCATTGTCATCGTTAAGTATTTCCCTGTCGATGGCGACAAAATCGACATCAAAATTACTGGGGACTGGGGGGACTCGCTATCGGCAACTCGGGAAAAGACCGAGCGGATAACACGGCAGACTATTGCTGCGATGGAAGATGGCTCGCGCTACCACGGCTACAAGGATAAAAACGCTAAACCAAGTCTTAAATACAAGATATTAGACATCAAGGAATTTTTGCAGCCCTTACCGCTTCGGCCCAAGCGCCAGGGCGACAAGGCGCCGATGACCGACTATGCTGAAATTATGGCAGCCATTGACATTCGAACATTCGCCGAGCAAAAGGGTGTCAAGGAGGTCTGGTTATTCGCCTATCACGGCGACGTTGTGGGACTTTGGGAATCGAATATGTCCAGTCCTTATGGTGACGTGAGCAATTCCGACCGCGACCCCAACGACCTGCCGGTCCTGAAGCGCACATATACGGTGTATCACTACAACTATCAGCGGGACGTGGGCGAGGCGGTCGAGGACCATACACATCAGATTGAGTATCTGCTCAACTACGTCGATGGCCGCGATACCACGCCGGCACAGAAATGGCCGGACCTGCTATTTTGGGGTAAGTTTGTTGGAAGCGACGTCTCAGACAAAATGGTTCCGGTCAAAACGCCGGACGGCAGGCAAGTTTATCGCTGCGGCTGGACACACTACGCACCCAACAGTAAAGGCGACTACGACTGGGCAAATCAGAGGATTGTCGAAACGGACATCGAGGATTGGCAGCCGGAGGGGCTGGGTAAAACACAAATGATAAACTGCGACCGCTGGCAAGGCAACGACCTCAAGTGGAAGATATACTGGATGCAGAATATCCCAGGGGCGAATAACAGTCTTACATTCAAGGGTAAACATCTAACCAATTGGTGGCTTTTCAAGGGCGACTGGGATTACACAATGAAGAATAAGGTCAAGCTGGTCGAACGCTAAGCAATAGACCTTCCTCGTCCTTTGTGGAGCGTATATCATATCTCGGCGCCGGTGGCTTTTTTTCTTTTGCCGATGTCAGGAAGTGACATTTAATCCAATCACCGAAAGATGCCGTCGCCAGATTTTAAGGAAATCCTCCGGAGCTAATAATTATTGACTTTATCTTTGGCACAATTCAAAATACATCGGCAACGGTTAAATCGGTAATATAGCCCGATTTGCACCCGCTCCTGTCTTGCGGCAGGAAGACGCGGGTGGTGATTGAGAATCGACATTTGGCCCTGATTGCAAAGGTAGTAAAATGGCAAAGAAACCGCACGTCCCGAAGATAGGACTATTTAAAACAGGTGTGGGGATTTTTATCGTTCTCCTCTTAAACATATTTGCAACAGATAGCGCTTTTTGCGGGACACAAACACAAACGCGGCTGAGGCCAAGAAGAGTCCCCTCGCCCCCATCCGAGCTGAATCTGAGGACAATTCCTTTTAAGATTGTGCACGAGACGTTCCGGCAAACTAACGGCATTGAAAACTGGGAACTGTTTATGACCAATGCTGACGGTTCAAATCAGGTTAATCTTACGAACACTCCTGACGTAGATGAGATGTATCCGCATGTCTCCCCCGATGGCGCCAAAATCTGTTTTGTTGTTGATGAGCCGATAAAAGAAACAAAGGTCCGAAACGTCTATTATATGAACACCGACGGGACCGGACGTGTCAAGGTTGCTGAGAATGCCCGTGAGCCCTGCTGGAGTCCCGATGGCAAAAGAATCGCTTATCTAAGAGGCGAATATGAGCGCTACAGCACCAGGGAGTATGCAACATCGGAACTTTTGATTTACGACCTACAGACCCGTCAACACAAACAACACCCAAACAAAACTTTGCACCATCTTTATGCTATTTGCTGGTCGCCTGACGGCAATTGGTTTGTTGCTGCTGTGCACGGAGGTATGGGTTACAGCGATACCATCCTGGCCTTCGAAGCCGACGGAACGCAGGTGTTTGACTTGGAACGGTGGGGAGTTCGAGGGTGCAGGCCGGACCTTAGCCGAGATGGTAAAAAAATGGTTTGGGGGCAAACGGACTGGGATTTATGTCTCGCAGATATCGACCTCAAATCCCTTGCGCCAGTGGTTACCAATATCCGTAAAGTTGTTATCTGTCAACGTAAGTTCAAGGTCTATCACGTTGACCTCTCACCAGATAATAAGTTCATTGCCTTCAGCTATGGCCCTGTTGACGGAGAGCAGCAGGTCGGGGGCAAGGCGCCGGGCTGGAATATCTGTGTCAGCGATTTGACAGGAAAATGGGTCCAAATCACAACCGATGGCAACCATAATAAAGAGCCGGACTGGGTGCCTATTCCGATTGTGAGCCGTTAAACACACCGTAAGATAAGAGAGGACCCAGTCAAAAAATTGTTAAAGGAATTTTAAGCAAATTATCACCAGAGCCGTTTAGATAGGAGTAAATAATGAAAAGAGAAAAAAATATCACAAAAACGCGGCTGTTGACAGCAACGGGCACACACGTTCTTTTCGCTCTTATACTTAGCGTGTCTGTGTCAAATGAAGCTGTTTGCCGGGCCCAACAACAAGCTTCAATAAATCTGCAAACAACTCCCTCGCCCGCTGCAAATTTTAACCTCAGTGCGGTCCCTTTTAAGATTGTGTATGAGACATACCGCAAAACTGACGTCATTGAAAACTGGGAATTGTTCATAATGAATGCCGACGGCTCAAATCCCGTAAATCTCACCAACACTTCCAACGTAAATGAAATGTATCCGCATGTCTCCCCCGATGGCGCCAAAATCTGTTTTGTAGTTGATGAGCCGGTAAAAGAGCCGAAGGTCCGAAATGTCTATTATATGAACATCGACGGGACGGGACGCATCAAGGTTGCTGAGAATGCTCGCGACCCCTGCTGGAGTCCCGATGGCAAGACAATCGCATATCTAAAAGGAGAATTCGACCGCTACACTATTACCGATTACGCCTCCAAAGGGCTTTCCTTTTACGACCTGGAAACACGAAAACATAGAGAGCACCCAAACAAAACTCTACATCACCTTTACAATATTTGCTGGTCGCCCGATGGCAATTGGTTTATTGCCACCGTGCACGGAGGGATGGGTTTCAAACACGCCATTCTGGCTATCGAAGCTGGCGGAACCAAAATCTTCGATTTGACATCATACAGCGTTACAGGTTGCAGACCCGATTTTAGCTCTGACGGAAAAAGGATAACGTGGGGGGCTTCCGATTGGGACCTATGTGTCGGTGACATCGACTTTTCATCCTCTACACCTAAGGTCACCAATGTTCATCGTGTCGTTAAGTGCCAGAAGGAATATGAAGTTTATCATACCGACTTCTCCCCAGATGGCAGGTTCATCGCATTCAGTTACGGCCCGAAGGGAGATGAGATGGTGGGCGGTAAGGCGCCTGGCTGGAATATTTGCGTCAGTGACCTGACGGGCAAATGGGTCCAAATCACAACCGATGGCAACCATAATAAAGAGCCGGACTGGGCGCCGATTCCGACTGTGAAACGTTAAATGAATTCAGATAAGCTAATTACGCGAATACTCTGTGCACTATTGACCTTTGTAGCTATTCCTGGTTGCAGACGCGCCACGGATACCAAAACTATGCCGCAGGTTGTAAAGACCAAGACCGGCATAGAAATGGTTTTAATACCTGGGGGCTGGTTTGAGATGGGAAGCAAAGAAGGACCAACCGACGAGTTACCCATACATAAGGTATGGGTTAGCTCATTTTGGATAGACAGATACGAAGTAACACAAGACCAATTCAAAAAATATCAACTGCCTGACCCATCTCATTTTAAGAATCCAAAGAATCCCTTAGACCAGATAAATTGGACCGATGCAGCCCTGTATTGCAACGAGCGTTCACGTGCCGAGGGTCTTGAGCTTTGCTATGATGAGAAGACCTGGCAGTGCGATTTCCAAGCAAATGGATACCGGCTTCCAACAGAGTCCGAATGGGAGTATGCCTGCCGGGCCGGAACGACTACCACGTTCAGCTTTGGTAATGACTCACGTATGCTTAAAACCTACGCCTGGTATGCCGATAACTCATCCGGCAGGACGCATCCTGTCGGCCAGAAGAAACCGAATCCCTGGGGACTCTATGATATGTATGGAAACGTAGCAGAATGGTGTAATGATTATTACTCTGAGAATTATTACAAAGAAAGCCCCGAAAAAGACCCAAAGGGCCCTGTGAATGGAAAGGAAAGGATTTTGCGGGGCGGCGCATGGAACTCTGCCGCCGACAGTTGCCGCTCCGGCTATCGTGCCAGCGACCCTTCCATAAACGACACTTGTTTGGCCAGTGACGCCATAGGATTTCGCTGCGTAAGAACCGCATCTGACAACACAGCCGCCAAAAACAGTGTTGCAGAAGAAAATAAACCACAGCAGACATCAAAGACAGGTTTTCTCTACGATGATTTTTACTTAGAGCACAAAACAACCGAAGGCCATCCGGAAAGACCTGAAAGATTGGTTGCCATAGTCCGGTTATTGAAAGTGAAGGGATTGTATTCCCAGTTATTCCTGCTCTCGCCAAAGCCGGCTGCGATTGAATGGCTTGCCGCAGTTCATTCGCCTGAGTATATAGAGCGAGTTCAAAAAACCTGCCGGCAAAACACTGGCTTTCTGGATTCCATTGATACTCCGATATCACCGAAATCCTACGAAGTTGCGACATTGGCGGCAGGTGGTGTCCTTTCTGCCATTGATGCCGTTATGGAGAAAAAAATCACGAACGCTTTTTGCGCAATTCGTCCACCAGGTCACCATGCACTAAAGGATAAGGCAATGGGATTCTGCATCTTTAATAACGTTGCTATCGGCGCTCGATATATTCAAAAAAAGTATGGTCTATCAAAGATACTGATTGTAGATTGGGACGTGCACCACGGCAATGGGACTGAGGCAGCTTTTTATGATGACCCTACTGTGCTGTATTTCAGCGTCCACCAATATCCCTTCTATCCAGGCACGGGGGATGAAGCCAGAAAAGGCACCGGGAAGGGTTTGAACTACAATATCAATGTGCCTTTGCCGGCCGGTTCTGATGATAAGGACTACATAGAGGCCTTCGAAGAAAAACTCAAACCAGCAGCCCTCGCTTTTTCGCCGGATTTTGTGCTCATCTCTGCGGGCTTTGATGCACATAAAGACGACACCCTTGGTGGTATGAGCTTGACGCCGCAGGGCTTTGCGAAACTGACGCAGATTACCAAAGAAATAGCTCAAAAGTGCTGCGAAGGTCGGCTGGTTTCCGTCCTGGAAGGAGGTTATCATCTTGAAGGACTGGCAGCTTCCGTAGAAGCTCACATTCGCGTTTTGATGAGATAGAATAGCTCAAAATGTATTTTCACACGTGGCCGTTCGCATTATTCTTCCTGATTGTATGCCCTGTCTATCTGGCTCTGAAAAAAACCAGGTTGGGCATTCTCTGGCTTTTGGCCTCTTCTTATTTCTTCTACGCATTGTTCAATCCTCTTTACCTGATTTTGATTTTCTGGTCAACCCTGCTTGACTACACAGTCGCCGGAAGGATGGCCAAAAGCAGCCGCAGAAAAATGTGGCTTTCCATAAGCATACTTAACAATGTCGGCCTGCTGGGTTTTTTCAAATACGGCGGCTTCATTACCAACAACTTAAACGCTCTCTTATCGTTACTGGGAATTAACTATGCCGTCCCGGCGCCCGGCATACTTTTACCTGTCGGCATATCGTTCTACACGTTCCAGTCGATGGGCTACATCATCGATTGCTACCGTGGCAACATAGAAAGGGAAAAGAGCTTCATAAGATATGCCGCCTTCATCTCTTTCTTTCCCCGGCTGGTGGCTGGACCAATCGAGAGAGCCAAAAACCTGCTGCCTCAATTGCGTAATCCGCCGCAGTTTTCTATCCTGAATATAACGGATGGCCTGTCGCTGTTTATTGTAGGTCTTTTTAAGAAGGTGGCCCTGGCCGACTATATGGCTCTTTACGTTGACAGGGTGTATGCGGCCCCTGAGCAGTTTCAGTCGCCCGCACTGATATTAGCTACGTTTCTATTTTGCTGGCAGATATATTTTGACTTCAGCGGTTACACGGATATGGCGCGCGGCGCGGCGCGGATAATGGGTTTTCGATTGATGCTTAACTTTAACAATCCATATCTGGCAACTGGGCTGGGTGATTTGTGGTCGAGGTGGCATATAAGTCTTTCCTCCTGGTTCAAGGACTACATTTATATCCCACTCGGCGGGAACCGCAAAGGCACATTTAATACCTACAGAAATATATTTCTGACAATGGTAATTTCGGGTCTATGGCACGGTGCGGCTTGGACTTTTGTAATCTGGGGCGCAATACACGCCCTCGGCCGCGCCTTGACGTGGGAGATGGAGAGAACATCCTTCTATAAAGAAAAAGTGCCAAAATTTGTCAAACAACTGTTCGTGTTTGTCTTTGTCACCTTTACGTGGATTTTCTTTCGAGCGGAAAATATAAATGATGCTTGGGTGATTCTGAGAGGGATATTTAGCCTCGAAATAGCAAATCCCTATTGCCCCTTGATAGCTCTGGCTTTTGTTTTCGCTGCGTGGCTGTATCAGCTTGCTTACGAATCCGCCTTTAAGAATATACTGGAGCTTAGGGCTGTGCGAATAGGAATTATTATTTTGATGGTTCTTTACATAGTCATTTTCGCTGCCCCAAGTGAGCAGGCGTTTATTTACGTCCAGTTCTGACAGGCAGAAAAACCTTATGAGCTTTTTGCAAACGAGCCGAAATGAAATGAATAGAAGATTGAATATCCAAGACGGTTTTCGCCAGGCAAACGAACCTGATATACCTTTTAGTTCCAACGGGCTGCGATTGTCAGGATGGGAATGGATAGGCGCCGCCTTTATCATCTCTGCCTTATTGTCCCTTGCACCGGCGATTTGGCGCTATATCGAGAAATTTGAGCCAGCCACAGATTATCGCTTGCCTTCCGAGTTAAGTAATGACTACTGGTTATATAGCCGGTATGCCCGATGGGTTTGCTCACACTATGAAACGCTTGTAATTGGCGACTCCGTTATATGGGGGCATTATGTGTCTGAGAATAACACATTGTCGCATCACCTCAACGAAATTGCAGGCAGGGACCGGTTCGCTAATATGGGCGTGGATGGCATACATCCGGCGGCGATGGAGGGCTTGCTGAAGTATTATGGCCGGGCCATTTCAGGAAAAAACGTTATTCTGCATCTTAACCCTTTATGGATGAGCTCTGATAAGCACGATTTGCAAATCGACAAAGAGTTCCAGTTCAATCACCCTAAGCTCGTCCCGCAATTTACCCCTAAAATTCCCTGCTATAAGGTTCCTTATTCCAAGCGGATATTAAACGTGGCAGAACGTTATATACCTTTCTTAAGCTGGGCTTCACATTTGAAAATTAGCTGTTTTGAAAATATGGACCTGCCCGGCTGGACGATGGAGCACCCTTACGACAATCCATTGAGGGCTGTCATATTTAAGCATGCGGTTACAGAGGGCAGCGATTATGCCGAGCATATTTCTTGGGCGCAAAAGAATATACCTAAACAAGATATGCCTTTCGTCCAGCTCGATACGTCTTTGCAATGGAGGCTTTTCCGCCGTTCAATCGAGATTTTGAAGGCCAGAGGTAACAGGGTATTTGTTCTTGTTGGCCCGTTTAATGAACACATGCTGAAGGGAAAAAGCATCGACACTTATCAAAAAATGAAAAACGAAATTGAGACGTGGCTTCTGCAACAAAATGTCCCCTATTATATGGCTCCTCCATTACCAAGCGAATTCTATTGTGACGCCAGTCATCCGCTCAGCGATGGATATTCCCTGCTCGCCAAAGAAATCTGCGAAAACGATGCTTTTAAGTCCAATATTCTATGCTCAGCTCGTGACTTTGCATCATCGAATAAAGCAAAGTATTTTACCTTCATAGTTCATAAACTTGCTGCAATGGAAAAAATAATTGACGTTGGTCACACGGGTCGCCCGATAACACCCAAGCCCGGACGGTCGTTGAGGACCAGCTTGCCATGCTCCACAGCAACGCCAACAAACGGGTCGTTGGAGAT
The DNA here is from genome assembly GCA_964554425.1 of uncultured Pirellulales bacterium. Taxonomy (GTDB): domain Bacteria; phylum Planctomycetota; class Phycisphaerae; order Sedimentisphaerales; family Anaerobacaceae; genus CAYWXK01. The sequence continues at coordinate 8,950 of CAZKOQ010000047.1, forward strand.
TAGCAGATGACCATCCAGATCAGCATAATCTGCCAGCGGGCTCAGGTGCGCGGCGGCGGATATAGCTACTGAGCTCTCTATCATACAACCCAGCATGACCTTCATGCCCAGAGCACGAGCCACATAAATCATCCTTATCGCCTCTTGGATGCCTCCCGCTTTCATAAGCTTGATGTTGATGCCGTCGTAAGCCCCTGCTATTTTCGGGATGTCGGAGGCGCATTTAACCGCCTCATCGGCTATAATCGGGATGTCCACGTGTTGGCGCAGCCAAGCCGTTTCTTCGATCATACCTGCCGGTAACGGCTGCTCAATCAATTCAACGCCAAGACCCTGCATCCAGCGGATTTTCTTGAGAGCTACCTCTTTGTCACGCCAAGCTTCATTGGCATCAACGCGGAGCGGGCGGTCGGTTGCATCTCGCACGGCGTCCAAAATCTCCGCGTCGTTGTCCCGGCCGACCTTTACCTTCAGTATCGGGAAGTCTGCCGCCTCCTTTACCTTCTGTCGTATGACTTTGGGGGTGTCAATACCTATGGAAAACGAAGTGATGGCCGTCTTGCGTCCGTCCAGCCCTAACAGACGATAGAGCGGCATATTGAGCTTCCGACCCACCCAGTCCAGTATTGCCATATCCAAAGCCGCTCCCGCGCAGCGCTGGTCCTTGATGATGCCTTCCCATTCCTTCTGCATATCGACGTAGCGGAACCAGTCGCTGGATTCAAAGAGCCCTCTGGCCCGCTGCAGGGCCGCGAGGGTCTGTTCCACACTCTCATTGTAGCGGACATTGGGTGCGGCTTCACCCAAGCCAGCCACACCGTCACGCTCGATGCAGACAAATACGTTGTCTTTGAAATCACTTGAGCTACGGGATATCGTCCAGGTGTGGCAGAGCATCAGACGCTTCGTGCTCAATGTGAATCGAGTGGGTCCTTTCTGTTTGTTGTCGCCCAATGCCGACATCGCCGGCCATACCGCGCCAGCGGACGCAATCATCTTAAGGAACTGCTTTCGCGAGAGCATCATCTTGTGCCGCCTTGGATTCGTAAGATATAAGACACGTTTAATTATGCTGCCTGCGTCTCGACCCGACAACCACCGTGTTTGGCTGCAACGAAAGTGCCTCTGGCAAGCGATGGCCCTGAACCCAAATCTTAACGGTTATTCTCTGACTTCCAGCATCTCGATACCGTGCTTCTCGAACTCTTTTTGATACCCCTCCTCGAAGTCAAAATACGCCCTGAATCTCTGCTCCCGCGTCATAGATAGGAGCTTCTTTTCGCCAAGTTCGTGGAGCATATCCCTCTCTGCGAGTCGGTCCACCAACTCATCCCAGAAGGTCGCTTCCTCGAACTCTTCGATGAAAGGTCTAACGGGGCTGTTCTCATCATGCTCACGGGTGGGGAAATACCTATTCATTTCCTTATCATACATAATAAGGTTCCCAAATCCAAGTGCTTCAGCAAAGCTGAATATCTTCTGTGTGAAGTTGCAGTATTTCTTTCGGTTCTCCGGCTCATCGGTGCGGTGTGCGAATAACACCCAATCAGCAATTTCGATGATTTCGAGCAAAGTGCGGTATTCTTCCTTGGAAAAACCAATCTGCACACTGTTTCCTTTCGGTGTCTTGGCTGGGTTAAACGATATCATAGCAAAAACTGCTCCTTTTTGAGCTTGAGCAGGATTATATCTTCTGCAATTGATTGTGGCAAGCAGTGTGGAAATACGCCCAACTGTATTCTATCAGAAAATAACTCAACCCAGCAGGGAAAAGTCTGTTACTCCTCTTCATCAGGCACACCTCGGCGTGCGCTTTCATTTTGCATATAACCGATAGTCGTTGGTATTTAGCCGCCTGTCACTTCGACCTCGCTCAGGGCAAGCTCTTCGGTCCGCCAATGGCGGACTCAGGATCTTCGACTTAACTATTCTTGTATTAAATCCGCCTGAGGCGGATAAAAACCCTTTGTGACCCACCCGCCGAAGGCGGGCTTTTTTATTTTAAACAACGGAGAACGCAGAGAGCACAGAGAAAAAGACAAACAGATAATCCACATGGGTAGTTGTGCCAAACTTCCCATCCAACGTGTCTGTGCTTCGGCAGAGTTTTTTCTTACGCAAACATGAAAAGGCAAGATGCAAAGTTGCAGAGCGGGTGGGCTGAAGCCTAAATTACCTATCTGCTATCCCTTTAGAGTTAGTTGCCTTCATCGGCATTTGACTTTGGCCGAGCCGAGTTGCATGGTGGTAGTTCCGCGTACTTCGAAAAATATTCATTTAACGCACACAACTCAGCTTCTTTGATTTGTTGGGAAGAAAGAAACTTCGCTCTGACTTGAAGACAATGCCCTGCAAGCTGAGGTATTGTCTCTAAAACTTGTTTTGCTTTGGTGTAGGTGATACCACCGGAATGTTTTTGCTGAGAGAATTCTCTAATCCTGTTCGCTATGGAGCGATTAGCGTTATAGCCCGAGCGTTCAATATACAGTACACCTAATTTGTCAACTCCTGCCAATCGGCAAATAGGAATTGGCTGGCCAGACGATGTAACCATACATATTTGATAAATACCCAAACGGTTGTTGAATGGTCCTTTCTTTTTCTTTGCATCCTCGATGTTTACCAATTCTGACCAACCACCCTCCTTTTCCTGACTGCCGGCTTCACTATGTTCTTCAGTCTCTGATTTCATTGTGCTAACCAACTATTGATTATACAGTTCCGTATAAAAACCTTTCGACATCGTCAAGGGTGCAGAATCTCGTTTCTGTGGTTGATATTATTTTCGGAATTGTCGGGAAAGGCAAGGGAAAAATGCGGGGTTTTTCTGTTTGAATATTCTTATCGAAATAATTATACTAAGGCCATGGTAACAGCAAAGAACCAGGCAGTTGAAATTGCAACTCAGCTTCGCCGCGAGCTGGAGAAAATTTACAGCTCGAGACTAAAAGGGGTATATCTATTCGGCTCGGCAGCGAGGGACCAGCTAACTCCCGACAGCGATATAGATATCGCAATTATCCTCGATGAAATACCGAGCCGATTCGAGGAACACGAACGCACAAGCGAAGTAAGCACGAAGCTTAGTCTGAAACATGACAGGTTGATATCGTTTTTCTTTGTTAACGAAAAAGACTTCAAAAACGGGCGATTTGCAGTGCACCGTGCCATAAAACGCGAAGGAATTCCATCGTGAGCGAAGAAATCCGTCTGCATTTCGAGAGAGCTAATGAATACATTTCCGACGCTGAATTCCTTTTGCGGGAACGCCGTATAGCTTCTGCGGTAGGTCGAGCTTACTATGCAATGTTTCACGCAGCAACGGCTGTGCTGTTAAGCAAAGATATTCAAAGAAGCTCGCATCATGGGCTCATATCAGCTTTTGGACGGTTCATTGCCAAGCCGGGTCTTATTGATTATGAGCACCACCGTAATTTGCAGGAGATATTTGACCTTCGGCGCGAAAGCGATTACGAGCCAATAGTCGATATTAGACCCGATGAGGCGGCGAGAATTCTGCAAAAGACCAGGGCGTTTGTTGCAGCATGCAGGGGTCTTGTTTTTCCGGAATAAAAGCTATTGCGCTCAGTTGGAATCGAAAAAACCGCACGGTTATTCGGTAATCTTATAGACCAGGTCGCCACCACGGACGCGGTCGGAAACTTTTATGCCAATCGAATCGCCTGCTTTTGCCGATGTAACATTTACATTTTTAATCTGCATTGAGTCAACAGTTACCTCAAGGTCGGTAGTGTGTCATTTGATTCGGATTTTATCGCCGACGTTTAAGGGAGCAGTCAATTCAATGCCTGCAACAACGGGACGTGCAAAGAAATCTGAAACCTTTCCAATAATCTCCTCAGTCATTTTGTGCCTCCTTTCAACCTGTAATGGTGTGCACAGCACACCCTACCAAACAAACTTGTTAAGGAAACCTGCATCATTTTAATGCGGACAAGTTTTTAAGCAAGGGGCAATGTTCGGGAGTTTTTTCGTTGAAGATGGCTTTAAGATGCCAACAGCACATATTTCTTTTGCGGCGGGCTTTTTTTATGTGCGTGCATCCGTTATACTGGCCGACGGCTACAAAGATGAGAAGATAACTGAATGAAAGGAGACAAAGTTATGAGATGGACGGTTGGTTTTACTGCCGCACTGGCAGTTCTGATTCTTGCTGTCGGCGCCATTGGCGGCGAAGCAGGAAAAACGCTGGATATCTATTTTCTGGATATGGTTGGGGGCGGGTCAACACTGATTGTTACGCCATTGGGTGAGTCAGTGCTTATTGACACCGGCTCGCGCGAGCCGATGCACCGGGATGCTGATAGAATCCAACAGGCGTGCAAGAACGCCGGGCTAAAACAAATTGACTATTTAATCACCACGCATTTCCATCTGGACCACTTTGGAGCAATTTTGGAACTATCGAAACGAATACCGATAAAGAGCTTCTACGACAAAGGTGTCTTGCCGCCGGCGGATGAACAAGATAGCGATTGGTTTAGGCAACTCTATCCATTGTATCAGCAGGCCACAAAAAATAGTGTAAAACCATTGCGGGCGGGCGATGATGTGACGCTAAAAAATGACCCAGCGGGGAAGATTCCACCAATAAAGCTGCATTGCGTAGCATCAGAGAAAAAAATCGAGGGATTTGACGGCGATATTGATGCAGCGGTTGAGGGCTTTGAGATTAGAAAGCCGGATGAGTCCGACAATGCACGCAGTATCGCACTTGTTCTGACTTATGGGAGATTCAAGTTTTTTGCTGGAGGGGATATTACGTGGAATGTAGAGCACCATCTGGCGCAGCCAACCAACCGCATCGGCAAGGTTGACCTCTACCAGGTAACACATCACGGCCTTGATTTGAGCAATAATCCCGTGTTGCTGAAAGCCCTTAATCCAACGGTGTGTGTTTCAATGAATGGGCCGAGAAAGGGAATTGAGCCAAATATGTTTAAGGCGATAAAGGGGCTATC
>CAZKOQ010000048.1:0-13860 GCA_964554425.1 uncultured Pirellulales bacterium
GGCGAATTTTTTGTCTTCGCTTCCTGACCGCTGAAATCAGATACTCTCGTCTTTCTTTATACGTCCTTGTGTCCTTTTTGGCCAATTATCACCACCTTTCATGCCCCGTTTTACAGCCGCTCGCTCTACCAATTGAGCTATCGGGGAATAGCAAAATGTAAATCAAAGAGCAAACAACCAAAAAGTATTTTTCGTCTAAATTATCTTATGGTATTATCCAAATTCCAATAACTTTGTCAAGGCCGATGTTGAACAGCATTTGCGGAAAAACAAAAATCACTCGTCTCTGGATAAGGGGCGATTTATGCTGTATACTGCCGTTTTTTAGAAACTTGCACAAGACCGGCTGTAGCGTAAGGTTTGACCAATTGATTGCAACAATATTCTGGGAACTTGGAAAAAAGTTTGTAACATTGCGGCCTCATTTACGTCCTATACTAACGGGTATCCGGCTGTAAAATCGGCGAGTCAACAAAACAGCAAGTTTAGTTAGCGCATCTTAATATATTGTTGGCCGAAATAATAGAGGTCGGCTTAACTTTCGGTCGTTGACGGCAATATGGCAAAAGACATACTTAATATTGGTGGTTTCAGCATACAAGAGCGCATCGGGACAGGAGCGCGCAGCACGATATACCTGGCTACCGACCTGGAAGACAATACCACCGTTGCCCTGAAACGGGTTCTATATGAAAGGCCCGAGGACTTACGGGTTTTCGAGCAGGTGGAGAATGAATACAGGGTGGCCAGGCGGCTTGACCATCCTTATGTCCGCAAGTGTTACAAGCTAAAGAAGATGCGGAGTATGTTCAGGGTCAAAGAGATGCTGCTTTCGATGGAGTTATTTGACGGTGCGAACCTTGAGGATAGCCCGACACTGAGCTTGGGTGATGTTTTGCTTGTTTTCCGGCTGGTGGCGACCGGTCTTAATGCTATGCACCAGCGCGGCTATGTGCATTGCGACATAAAGCCAAACAATATACTTATAAGCAAGACGGGGGCGATTAAAATTATAGACCTCGGTCAGAGCTGCAAGATAGGCACTATAAAGCCGAGAATTCAAGGCACTCCGGATTACATTGCGCCGGAGCAGGTCAGAAGGAATCCGCTCGGGCCCAAGACCGACATCTTTAATCTTGGTGCGACGATGTATTGGGCGCTTACAGGGAAAAATGTTCCGACATTGATACCTAAGAAGAACGAGTATGGCCTGCCCGTAACCGAGCCGCTCCGCGCCCCTCACGAGGTAAAGAAGAGAATACCCTTGGGGATATCAAAGCTCGTGACGGACTGCATAAAGGAAGACCCGGCGGAACGGCCTGCGAATATGATGACGGTCGTATCACGGCTGGATTTAATGATACACAGCATATTCAGCGGCAGGATAAAGACAAACAGAAATGCCTCAGACAATAATCAAGCTACTGAATGAAGCGACCGAGGCCAACCGGGCCGACAGCTTTCGTCGCGGCAATATGATTGTTTTCCCCGCTGAAGGCAGCTTGGTTGTCAGCGGCGACATTCACGGACATAGGCGGAATTTTGAGAGGATAGTTGCTTTTGCCGACTTAGAGAAGCATCCTGACAGACATCTGATTTTGCAGGAAATAATACACGGAGGCCCTGAAGATGGCCAGGGGGGGTGTCTATCTTATAAGCTTCTATTTGACGTTGCCCGCTACAAATTGAATTTTCCCGACCGTGTGCATACGGTTATGGGCAATCACGATACGGCTTTTATTAGCAATAGCGAAGTGATGAAAGACGGCAGGGAAATGAACCGGCCGATGTGCCTGGCACTGGAGCGGGAATTCCCCCAGGCCGGCAGAGACATTATGTTTGCGATGAAGCACTTTTTGTTATCACAGCCATTAGCAGTCAGGTGTGATAACAGGATATGGGTCTCACATTCATTGCCCGGTGACAGGTTCGTTAATAGATTCGACCCACATATTCTTGATAGGCCATTGCAAACACGGGACGCTACCAGGCCCGGCTCAGCATATCTTCTAACCTGGGGCAGAAGACATAGTCAGGAATTATTAGACAAAATGGCCGGCATCTTTGATGTGGACATTTTCATTCTCGGCCATCAGCCGCAGGAGGAGGGATGGAGCAAGGCCGGCAGGAACCTAATAATTATCGCCTCCGACCACAATCACGGCTGCCTTGTGCCGGTTGACCTCACGAAAAAATACACGATTGAGGAGCTAATCGACTCAATTGTGCCGTTGACTTCTATCCCTTGATAGGTATATCTGGTAAGGTTTGGAACCAGATACCGGATATAAACACCGGAGAGAATTTTGACCAATGGACTGGTATTACTGCATAGCCATAATTTTAATTGTCTGGCAATCAGTCGTTTTGTTTTGGACATTCAGTAATTTCCGATATGCGCTGGCCAAATACAAGAAAGAGCGTATATGGCATCGGCTGCGGGTGGCGTTGATTGTGCCGTGCAAGGGGCTGGATGCGGACTTCCATAAGAACATCGCCTCATTTTTCAATCAAGACTACAAGAATTACCGGTTGTGGTTTGTGGTTGCGGACAAGTCGGATCCGGCTTACGGAGAACTATCCAAACTGAAGGAAGAGCTTGGCCCGAATTGTAAAGCCCAAGAGGTGCAGATATTTACAGCAGGAGAGGCAACGGGATGCAGCCAGAAGATTCATAACTTGCTTTATTGCTATCATCAAATCAGGGAGGACGTAGATGTTCTTGCGTTTGCAGATTCCGATATCTGTGTCCGGCCTGACTGGCTCAGCCACCTCATCTGGCCGCTGAGGAAGTCTAAAAACGGAGCGGCCACTGGTTATCGCTGGTTTGTGCCCGAGGAAAACAACTTGGCCAGCTTAGCCCTGTCGGCCATTAACGGTAAGATTGCACAGCTACTTGGCAACACGCGATTCAATCAGGCGTGGGGCGGCTCTATGGCGGTTCGGACGGAGGTTTTCCGCCGACTGGGTATAGACAAGATTTGGCCGAATACGCTCAGCGACGATTTGTCCGTCAGCAACGCGGTGAAAAAAGTTGGAATGAAGATTACTTTTGTGCCGGCGTGCCTGGTTGCCTCGCATCAATCCGTAAATTGGAGAGGGCTGCTTGAATTTGGCCGAAGGCAATTTCTAATTACTCGCATCTACGCCCCGCGGACCTGGTGGTTTGGACTGTTGAGCAGTTTGTATTCGGTTTTGGGCGTGTGGGCGACAGCCGGCATTGCGATATATGCGGCGGTCATTGGAGATAAAAATCTTGCACTTTATGCGGTTGTGCCGGTTGTATTTTTTGTAAGTCAGTTTCTACAAGCGGTGCTGCGTCAAAAAATGATTAGCAGATTGCTTGAGAAGGATTGGGCGAAGTTGAAGTCCGCCTGCGCTGCCGACATCCTTGGCTTCTGGGCGTGGTCGATAGCGCTGCTACTTCTTATTATCTCCTCGGCTTTTGGCAGGACAATATGCTGGCGAGGAATTCGTTATAAGCTGCTTAGCCCAACTGAAACAATCATCCTCGATAGCAAGGATTGTTCTTGATTTTTTTCGCCACAAACGCTATAATTGCAGCTAACAAAAGGAGGTTTTCTGTGTGATTTTTAGCTGGAGGAATATATGAATCTTCCAAAAACCGTTTCGATGAATGTCTCGCTGGGGCTGGTCCTTGCTTGGTTATTTGCGGTATTATTCTTTTGTCTCCCTGCGAGCGCCAAATATAGCGGCGGCACCGGCGAGCCGAACGACCCTTACCGAATCGCTAGCGCCGAAGACCTCAACGACATCGGCAATTATGAAGAAGACTGGTACAAACATTTTGTCCTCGTCAACGATGTCAACCTGGCAGAATACACCGGCACACAATTCAAAATCATTGGAAACAGCATAATAAAATTTACCGGCGTTTTTGATGGCAATGGCTACAAAATCTGGAATTTTACGTGGGCTTCTGACGCCAGAAACGGTATCGGGTTATTCGCTTATGTTGGTGCTGGCGGCCTGATAAAAAATCTCGGAATGGAAAGAATCGATGTCAATGCAACAAATAGATACTATGTCGGCGGACTGGTAGGAGCCAATTATGGCACAATAATAGACTGCTATGCAACAGGCAGCGTTTCAGGATATGAGTTTATCGGTGGGCTGGTGGGATATAATGTAGGCATGATAACTTCCTGCTATTCTTCAATCGGGGTTTCGGGAAACTTGTATGTCGGCGGGCTGGTGGGGAAAAACGAAAAAGGTGTGATAACCAACTGTTATTCTACTGGCAGTGTTTCAGGAATGTATACAGTTGGGGGCTTAGTGGGAGGAAATGCTGGAACGATAGTCCACTGCTTCTCCATAAGCCGCACTTCGGGGAGCGGAGCGGTTGGAGGGCTGGTAGGCTATGGAGGAGGCGCAGTTAATTCTTTTTGGGACATTCAAACGTCTAACCAAACAACAAGTGCCGGTGGAACAGGCAAAACCACAGCAGAAATAAAAACATCAACTACCTACTTTGGCTGGAGAGGATGCGATGTTAACGAAATATGGACACTCGATGAGGGAAACGAATATCCACACCTTGCATGGGAAGGTAAGCCAGGCCAACCACTCCCAAAACAGCAGTTATCAGATTTTCTCGGAGGCAGCGGCACTGATTCCGACCCGTATCTGATTTCTACCTCCCAGCAGCTTAATCTGATTGGCCTATTTCCCTGCGAATGGAATAAACGCTTTACTCTTGTGGCCGACATTGACCTGGCAGCGCTGCCAGAGGCCAGTTTTAATATCATTGGGGTGGCACCAAGCGCAAGCTTTGGAGGTGTTTTTGATGGCAATGACCATAAAATCCGGAATTTTACCTGGACTTCTGACTGTATAAGCTATGTCGGCCTATTTGGCTGTGTCGGCGAAGGTGGTCAGATAAAAAATCTCAGAATGGAAAATGTCAATGTTAAGGCCACAAACGGATACTACGTCAGCGGCATGGTGGGACAGAATTACAACGGCACGATAATCAACTGTTATTCTTCAGGCAGCGTTTCAGGCAGAGATTACATCTGCGGACTGGTAGGAGCAAACGACGGAGGAATGATAACTAATTGTCATTCTTCGGTCAGTGTTTCAGGCCAATATTATGTTGGCGGGCTAGTAGGAGTGAATTCGGGCTCGATAATCGACTCCTATTTTATAGACAGTGTTTCGGGAATCTTGTATGTCGGCGGGCTGGTGGGGTCGAATTCGGGCACGATGACGAACTGTTATTCTACAGGCACCGTTTCGTGTGGCAGCGAGAAGGCCGGCGGACTGGCAGGAAACAATTCTGGCACGATAACCAATTGCTATTCTTCAGGCAGCGTTTCAGGATATGAGTTTATCGGTGGGCTGGTGGGATACAATCCTGGCGCGATAAGTTCCTCTTATTCTAATAGTGTTGTTTCTGGAATCGAATGGTATATTGGCGGGCTGGTGGGAAGTAACTGGGGAGGCACGATAACCAACTGCTATTCTTCAGCCAGTGTTTCGGGGCAACGGCAAGTTGGTGGGTTGGTGGGACAAAATTTCAATGGCACGATAACCAATTGTTATTCTTCAAGCAAAGTTTTGGGCAGTGGCAAGTATATCGGCGGCCTTGTGGGCTATGGAGGAGGAGTAATCATTTCCTTTTGGGATATTCAAACCTCTGGTCAATCAATAAGTGCCGGTGGAACAGGTAAAACCACAGACGAGATGAAAACCGCAACCACTTTTGCCGTCTGGGGAGCATGTGGCAACGAGGGCATTTGGACTATTGATGATGGGAATGATTATCCACGACTGGAATGGGAGAATAAGCCAGGCCAGCCGCTCCCCCAATATCAGTTATCAGATTTTCTTGAAGGCAGTGGCACCGATTCCGATCCATATATGATTTCTACCACCCAGCAGCTTAATCTGATTGGCCAATTTCCCTGTGAATGGGATAAACATTACATTCTCGTAGATGATATCAACCTCGCTGACTATACCGGCACGCGGTTTAATATTATTGGGGTAACACCAGGCGCAAGCTTTAGAGGTGTTTTTGACGGCAACGGTCATAAAACCTGGAGTTTTACTTGTGCGTCTGACTGTATAAACTATATCGGCGTGTTCGGCTGTATTAGCAGTGGCGGGCAAATAAAAAATCTGGGAATGGAAAATGTCGATGTCAGAGCCACAAATGTGGATTATGTCAGTGGACTAGTGGCATACAATTATGGCACGATAACAAACTGCTACTCGACGGGTCTTATTTCAGGGATTAAAAGAGTTGGCGGACTGGCAGGACACAATGGTGGCACGATAAGTTCCTGCTATTCTGCAACCAGCGTTTCAGGAAGCTATGATGTCGCCGGGATAGTGGGGACCAATTCGGGCACGATAACCATCTGTAATTTTTCAGGCAACGTTTCAGGAGGCTCGGATGTCGGCGGGCTGGTGGGAGGCAATGGCGGCACAATAAGTTCCTGTTATTCTGAAGCCATTGTTTCAGGAAACTATGATATCGGCGGGTTGGTTGGAGTAAATGGGGGGACGATAATCAACTGCTATGCAACAGCCAGCGTTTCGAGCGTGGCAAACTGCGTTGGGGGGATAGTTGGAGAAAACGGTGGCACGATAACGGCCTGCTATTCTTCAGGCGCCGTTTTAGGAGACCAGGAAGTTGGTGGACTGGTGGGAATGAATTACGAAGGCACAATTACTAATTGTTGTTCTTCGGCCGACGTCTCAGGAACAGATTGTGTCGGCGGGCTGGTAGGCCAGAATGGCGGCTATACCCTAATTCCTGAGGGGCCCTATACCGTGCCTGGTTGGATATACAACTCCTATTCTACGGGCTGCGTTGCAGGTACCTATGGTGCCGGTGGATTGGTCGCAAGCCACATTGGTGGTGAAATTGGGGACTCTTTCTGGGATATCGAAACCAGTGGACACAACACCAGTGCTGGCGGGACAGGTAAAACCACAGCAGAAATGAAGAAAATGAGCACATTTACTGATGCCGGCTGGGACTTTGTCAGCGAGACAATAAACGGAACCGCTGATTACTGGCGAATGTGCGTCGATGCTGTGCATTATCCGCTACTTAGCTGGCAGTTTGTGCCGGACTTTGTTTGTCCGGACGGTGTGGACATTCTTGATTTAGCGTTTTTCGTAGAAAGATGGCTTGCCGAGTACTACACCCGCGCCGATATTAATTACGACCGGCAGGTGAATTTTCTAGATTTTGCTGTTTTTGCCTCGCACTGGCTGGAGGAAAGATAAGGATTAGTCGATAATGGTTAGCCCCTCATTCCACGGCGGGTCGAACTCGATACGCACCACATATGACGCAATAGGACATACGAGATACAAATCTGCCTTTGGCGGAATCAGGGTGACAGTTTTGAGATAATTTCTAATAACCCACTATGGTTACGACGGCTCTGGCCGGGATACGAATGGTCTGGTCGGGTGAAATTAAGCTGTATGGAGTCAGGTTGTCGTATGCTGCGGAGTTGCCCATAGTAATGTATGGAATCAGGTAATCTATTTCCGTCCCTAAGAAACGAATCTGCACCGGCTTCTCTGCGGCCGCCCAATTTACAAAGACGATAACAACAATACCATCATCTTCCTTGTAGTGTGCAGAAACCATTAAGCCCTGCACGGTGTCATCGGGAGTTGCATTATCAGAGCGCAAAACAGCAACGCGCCTCATCCCCGGCCTGATAAACCGGCTGAAATTTCCCATCGCCCACAGCATTTTGGATTCATAATAATTTCCGTCTGTCTGGTTCTTATCAATATACACAAGGCCATCCTTGTAGTCGTAAGGGGAGACGGCCAGCCACCACTGCCAGGCGGAGGCCTCAGCTACCGTCAGGTCATAATGGATTAACCGTGCGACCCAGAGGGCAGGATTTATTCCCAAATCGCGGCCATTGCCGTAGTTTCTGTGCTGCTGCGGCACCCAGGAGCCGTCCGGTATGTATATACAATACTCGGTCATCCAGTACTCAAGGGCTGCATATTCATTGAGCTTGCTGCGAAGGTTCTCGCGCCAGCCGACGAGCCGGTCGTCCTCAGGCCAGCAGGTAAAGTAACTATGCCCCGCGACCTTGCGTGCCAATTTATTGCCGATGTAGTTTGAGCTGCCTGTGTTGAAAAATGAGTCAATATAATCTCCGTTTGTGCCGGACTGATTGTATAGATACGAGATTTCGCCTGCTTCAGGGATTTCTATCTCGGTGCTGACGGCCTGGTTCTGCAACTCAGTGTATAACGCATTCACGACCCATTTTATGTCGGTATTATTGTATCTGCATCCCTCCTGTGAGCTGCCGTTCCAATCCCAGTTTGGCTCATTAAAAGGACTGATGTAGCCGAATTCTATTCCTTCTACATTTTTGAAGTGCTTTAGAATTGCCGCAATATACAGGGCAAAATCATCTGCCTTGTCGCTTGCCAGATTTGTTGTGCCGGAACTGGTGTCGCAATAGGCCTTCCCATTTTTGGTCATATTGATAGGAGGGCTGTTGACAAACGCGATGAATTGCTCCAGCCCGCGTGCCTTCGCTGCCTGAAGGAACCATCGCTGGCCTGGCTGGCGTGACCAATCATAGGAGCTATAGTCGGCGGAAAGAAAGGTATCTGCTCTCCTCCACGTGTCCGGGATATTATTTTGCCTGCTGCTGCCGGCTCCTATATTGAATCGCCACGCAGACAAACCTATACCTCTGGGATTTCTACTTTCATCGAGCCAAGTATCAAACAACAAATCTGCGATGGCATTACGTTTTGCCGAAGGCCACTGGCCGACAAACTGGATTGACCAGGCATCAGATGCGCCGAAATTATGGATTGTCTGCCTTTTTTCATTGGTATTGACGGTCACTGTCAATGTGCTGGGGGCGGAAGTGCTCAGGTCGCCTCCTCTTCCCGGTAAGCACGGCACATATCCGGGAATGTCTATGCCGGGCGGCTCGTTTCCAGCCAGCCAGTTGGATGCGAATTTGCTCAGGTCATCCAAGTTTATGTTTCCATCACCGGTTATCTCCACACCACCGCAGGAGCCGCAGCCGGTTTGCAGCCAGTAGTCGGAAAAAATTGCAAGGTCGTTGAAGTCCACATTGCCAGTATGGTCATAGTCACCGAGATGCCAGCATTTGACTGGCCAGGCGCCAACTATGCCGCACCGTCTCCTGGCCGGCCAGAAGGTCCCACAGGGGGACAGGTAGTGCAGAGTAAGGTCTCCGTTATTTGGGTCGCAAAATAGCGGGTCACGGTGAAAGTTTCCATTGTTATTGTTCTGTCCTGCGATGCAGCCCACCCAATCGCCGCCTGCATTACCATAAACATCGCAACAGGAGAGCGCAGCATTAGCCGCATAGCAGTAAATGGCCTGGCCGGCGGCGCTATTGGCGATAATGGTATTTTGCAGAACGGCACTGGTTGAAAGATTCTGCAAATATATGCCGCCACCGTTGGTGGCAGAGTTGGCATAAAGGGTGCAATTGATTAGGGTTGGTCCAAAATCCCAGCAAGCCATTGCTCCACCATTGAGACCCGCTGCGTTATTAGAGAAGGTGCATCTGTTGAAGGTAAGATGTGATTCGGCTGAGGCCAGTCCGCCGCCGATACCGGAAAGACTCTGGCCGGCTGTGTTTCCGGAGAAAATGCAGTCGGTAAAGCTTACCCAAGCGCCTTGACAGCCGAAACCTCCGCCGCTACCGGGGGCGAAGTTGCTGGAGAAGACGCAGTTTGTAAGGATAGGCCTGCCTCCGGAACAATACATCCCTCTTCCAATACCCTGGCCAAGCGTGCCGCTGCAGGTGTTATTTGAGATGGTGCAGTTATTGAGATTTGGAGAAGAACCTTCGCAACAGTAGATACCTCCGCCGTAGCGTGTGGCAGGCACCCCGCCGCCGCTGGCTGAGTTACCTGTGATAATACAGTTATTTATCGTAGGAGAGCCGGCGTGAGGAGTTGGAGGAAAGCCCGATGTGCCGCCGCAGAGGATTCCACCGCCTCCGGGACTGCCAACACCATTGATGATAGTAACTGCTTCGAGGACCGATGAGGAGTCTTCGTCGCTTTTGAATATGAAACCGCGCCCTAAATTCTGGCAATCGATTATGCAAGAGAGGGGATTGCGACTTTGTGAGCGAACTGTGACCGCTTTGCTGAGGTAGTCAATGTTACGATTGCCTGAGCCGGTAAATGTGCCGTCGGTAAGCTCGATTATATCTGTGTTCGAGGCGGCATTTATAGCGGCCTGAATTGTGGGGTAATCGCCGCTGCCGTCAGGTCTGACTACATAAATGCGTTCAAATTTAACCTCCAGATAGGGCCGGTAGCCGCTGTCGCTATATTCCTTGGAACGGAAATAAATCATTGGATTAAGGGCGCTGGCGCTCATTACCTGCCACCCGAAATTGGAAATAGCCCCATCTACGATGCCTTGGACCTCATCTGTGAGGTTCCATTCAATCCAGCCATAAGAGGCCGGCACTATTGCCGAAGAAATTGACACGGGATTGGACGCTGGTCTGTTATCCCAGGTTGCCGTCCCTTCATTCCAGTTACCGGTTATGCGATGGACATTGAGAGCGCTGCCTGTCGGGTCGGCATCATTGCAATGAAAGTAATAGAGCTTCAGCTTGGCAGAGGTAACTGTTGCACCGGCAGGTATAGAGCCAAGATTAAACTTGATTAACGTAGTCAGCTCCCAACTTGCTACGGGTCTGACTATCAACTGGACTTGAGAACTTAATGGTGTATTTTTTTGAGTCCAATCTATGAACGTATCATCTGTAGGCGTGAAAGTCGCTGCCTGCGCACAAAAAACGGCAAAGCCAACCAGACAAGCAGCAGCCAAAAGAAACCTCGGATATCTTCGCTTTTCATTGCACATATAACCGTTAACGACCCACCTTCCTGCTAATCTTGTCCTGGCTGTAGAACCGTGGAAATAGCTGGACGGCTTTATCACTGAAGCACACGCAATCAAGCCACACTTACGCAAGGAAAGAAGCTGTTTCCCGTCCTGCTCCAGGATTTTACACAAAATAAATATACCAATTTTTGCATCAAAAATCAAGAAAAATCAGGGAGGGAGCTGCCACTCGAATGGTAAAAAATAAATAGATTTGGGGCCTTTTAATTTATATAATCCGACCGTTCATAAGACGGGTATTTTTACTTACAAAAAATTATGGATGTCTATAATCTCGTTAGTTTCGCAGGCATATTTATCCTGATGTTTCTGGCGTGGATATTTTCAGCCAATCGCCGGATACTCAACCTGCGGTGCATTGGGTGGGGGGTAGGTTTGCAGCTACTTGTAGGACTATTAGTATTTCGCGCGCCCGGCAGCACAATAGTTTTTCTTCGGCTTAACGATATTATTGTCCAGGTGTTGAACTCGGCTACGGCGGGACAGAAGTTTTTGTTCGGCCCTCTGGCTACTCCGCCCGGGCAGACTGATTCCAGTGGGGTGGAATCAATCGGCATCATCCTGGCTATCCAAGCGCTGCCGGTCATCATATTCTTCGCGGCGCTTATGGGGCTGCTTTATTACTGCGGCATTATGCAGAGGATTGTGCAGGTGTTCGCGTGGCTGTTTAACCGGCTTATGGGAATAAGTGGCGCAGAGAGCTTGTGTGCAGCAAGCGAAATCTTCGTTGGTATAGAATCAACAACGGCTGTGCGCCCCTATCTGGCACAAATGACCTGCTCCGAATTTTGCACTATCCTGACGGCGGGAATGGCTACGGTTGCATCGAGCACTCTGGGGCTGTATGTGCTCTTTTTGAAGGATGTGTTTTCAACTATAGCCGGGCACTTGATTTCTGCATCGTTTCTGTCCGCGCCTGCGGCGATTGTGATGTCGAAGATACTCTTTCCTGAGGAGGGTCAGCCGGTTACATTGTCGAGCACCATTAAGATGGACTACGAAAAGGAGTCAGGCGCTATAGAAGCAATAATCAATGGGGCGATGGCCGGCGTCAAATTGGTCGTTGGGATATGTGCTCTACTGATTGCTTTTTTGGGGATGCTGGCGTTGATAGACCTGTTTTTATGCTGGCTTGGCGGCGCTGTGGGGCTGATAGATATGAAGCAAACCCCCTCGCCGTTAACTTCGCTTATGGGTTATATTATGGCTCCGCTGGCGATAATAATCGGGGTGCCTGTGAAAGATGCAGTTTCAGCAGGCGGTATGCTGGGGCAGCGATTAGTCGCAACGGAGATACCGGCCTATATGCAACTGGCTGAGGCGATGAAAAATGGGACTCTTGAGCCGCGTAGCGCGGTGATTATCGCATACGCGCTTTGCGGCTTTGCTCATATCGCCTCGCTTGCGATTTTTGTCGGCGGCGTATCTGCTCTTGTTCCCGAGCGAAAGCGCGACTTGGCGAAGGTGGCGCCAAGGGCATTGCTGGCCGCGACTTTGGCCTGTCTTATGGTTGGCGCAATCGCAGGGACATTTTACTGCGCCGGCAGCCTACCGCTGCAAGGGGTGAAGTAGGCAGAAGACAGGAGACAGAAGACAGAATACAGGAGCTAATTTGAATTCCGAGTTTTGAAAGCTATTGTTTATGGAGGTGCGAAATGGATTGCAACCGTCGTCAGTTTCTAAGATTGGTTGGTGGCGCTTCGTTGGCTGGCTCTCTTGCCAGTTTTGGGTGCGCTGCGAAGAGAACAGAGACCTACGGGGTGGGCAAACCATTGGCGCGGGCGTCCACAGACAAGCCGAATATCATATTTATTCTCGCCGATGACTACGGAATCACGGGCGCCGGCTGCTATGGGGGCGTCTATAAAACGCCGCACATAGATGCTCTTGCAAAGGGCGGCGTTCGGTTCGAATACTGCTTTTCGATGCCGCTTTGTGCGCCGTCTCGTGCGGCAGGTATGATGGGCCGCTACGGCTTCCGCACGGGCGTAGTTGATAACGGCACGGGCGGTCGTGCATCACCCCAAAAAGAAACGACCATTGCCAAAGTGCTCCAGCAGGCCGGGTATGTCACGGCAATTGCAGGCAAGTGGCACCAGCTTACTCAGCTTGCTACACCCCAGCAAGGTAAGGCGTGGGGATTTGATGAATTTATGGTCTGGGATAAAGCCAAGGGTGAACGATACTGGAAGCCGGCACTTAATAGAAATGGGGCGATGGTTAATGTCACCAAGAGGGACTACGGCCCGGACCTATTACAGGAATTTGTAGTGAATTTCATCAAGCATCACAAGAGCGAGCCGTTTTTTGTCTATTATCCGATGGTTTTGGTTCACGGCCCTATCCTCCGCACGCCGGATAGCGCACCAGGCAGCACAGATTTATTCACCGACAATATCAATTATATGGATAAGCTCGTAGGCAAACTCATTGATGAGCTGGAGGGGCTCGGGCTGCGTGAGAAAACGGCTGTTGTTTTCGTAGGCGATAATGGATGCGTAAGAGGCGGGAAACTAAATGGGCGGGCAATCGACGGCGCTAAGGGAACAATGAAAGAAGGCGGCAGCAGGGTGCCTTTGATTGTGAATTGGCCCGGGACTGCACCGGCAGGTCAAGTCAATAAGGACCTGACGGACTTTACCGATTTCTTTCCAACCTTCGCAGAGCTGGCAGGAGCGATGCTGCCGGATGGCGTAACGATTGATGGGCACAGCTTTGCCGCCCAGGTGAAAGGACAGCCGGGACGGCCGCGACGGTGGGTCTATGTCCAGCTTGGCGACCGCTGGTATGTTAGGGACAATCGCTGGAAGCTATATAACGATGGCGGGCTATTTGATATGAAAAATTCGCCGTTTGAAGAAATACCTACGGTAAATAATCGTTTAACCCGTGCAGATTTTTGCCTTCGTTGGTCATGGTGGCAT
>CAZKOQ010000049.1:0-13757 GCA_964554425.1 uncultured Pirellulales bacterium
TTATCGACCGTCTTGGGAATATGAAACGCCCGCAACTCATAGCCGGCCTGGTCGGATGTCGTCTTAAGGATGCGAACGGCGTTTGCCGAGTCGTTGCCGCCGATGTAGAAAAAGTATCGGACATCGCGTTTCTTGAAGACCTCAAGGATTTGAACGCAGGTTTCCGGCGTGGGCTTATCGCGGCTGGAACCCAGAGCAGATGACGGCGAAGCCGATACTATTTTCAGCACACCTGTCGAGAGTTTTTTTAAGTCAATAAAGCGGTCTTTAGCAATTCCAGCAATAGCGTGGACTGCACCGTAGAGTTTTTTGATTTCCAGGTGCTTCTTGGCCTCTTCGATAACGCCGACCAGAGAGGCATTTACCACAGCAGTCGGCCCACCCGACTGCCCTATCACAGCGTTCGCCCTTGGCAATTTTGACATTTTCACAACTTCTCCATTAAAAACCATCTATTTGCCTTTTGACTCCTGGGCGGATTATTATACAAACACAATATCAGCAGGCAAGAGCCATTCAGAAAAACCCCATCTGCTCCCACAATCCTCTACTTCAGGACTTAACTGGCTATGCCTCCAGTTAGGGATCCCATAGGGAAGACAATAGGCAATGGGAAGCCGGGAAATTGGCTTTGTTTGGGTTTGTTTTTGCAGGATTGGCCGTATGGTCTTTTTTCGTAATCCTTTTCTCCAGAGAGGGTTGCGCTCACTTTCGGTTTTGAGAAATTGGGTTTGTTTTGCATAATCATTCGTTTTTGATTGACCCGTCTTCGCCAAAAGTCTTCGCCGTGGCAAGTGGAGTTTCCACCGAAGGCAGACGACAGCAAGAAATCCGAAATCCTAATCCTTCGACTTTGCTCAGGACAGGTATCGAAATCCGAAACAATCTCAAAATCCAAATAAACCAAATTCAAAACAAATTTAACATTAACGAACAACTGGATTTGACTTGGGTTTGCTAACCCTGAATACCTTGCCCTACGGGGCGGTTGAGCGTTTGCTTACTGGCAAACTGGCGCGGATTTTAACATATTTTCAAAGAAAAGTCAAACGAAAAAAGAATTTACCGCAGAGGACGCAGAGAGAAAATGTTAGCCACAAAAAGGCACAAAAGAAATTCATCACGAATTAACACGAATCGGCACGAATTTATTGAGCTACGTCGGCGGACAAGAGCCCCACCCTACTTGCTATTTTCAAACCACGGATTAACACGGATTTTCGCTGATTATACGATAGCTATTTTTATCTATGAGCAACCTATTATACAACACAACTTCAACAGACAAGAGCAATGCCGGGGTTCAAGTGTGAAACGCGGTGTTTCATCCTGGATGAACAGACGCTTCGGGAGGGAAACGGCATTTTCGGTGTTAAAAATTAGAACTTCGGTTATCGGTCTGCCTCGCCAGACCACTTTGGGTATTATCCTTTGAGGAAACCGAGGGCGAGAGAGTTAATTCAACGTTTATTACCTTTTGCTGAATTATGTTTTCGACACATTAAGGCAGCATTTTCTAACTTGCTTCGCCCCCCCTTGCTGTATGGGTCGATATGGTCTATTGTGAAGTCCTCCCAATTCAAAAGTTTTCCACATTCCTTGCCTGTCTTTTTATCTTTATAAGTGCATTTCCTGTTAGAAGTAGTATTCCAAATGATGCGACGTTGTTCAGCAGAGAAACCGCGCTGGGAGTCTTTACGAGTAAAGAGATTTTGCAACATTCCGCGAAGTATCCTCTCCCTCTCTCGTCGCTGATTCACTTCATCGGTTGCCTGCATAACCGTTAGCAAATATTGGCGGTATATTTCTTGCTCTGAGCCGATATTCTGCGCTTTTTTCAATTTATCACGCATCTTATCGATCTCGGTGGAAAAAATAATAAGAATATCCCAAGCCAGTCTGTTGCGCCGTCGGTCAGTCAGGATAAGACCTTCATCTTCAAACTTCGAAATTAGAAGGGTTAAGGTATAGAAATCAGTTACTTGGGCAAAACGAGTTTCGCGAAGTTTAGGGAACATCTTACGAACTCGATTCAATGTTCCGACCGTTTTTCGGAAGGATTTACCTGCATGCCGCATATCAAGGCTACCAGCAGACATAATTTTGTCGAGGGCAATTTTTTTATTAATTGCGTCACCTTGATGGATAGATAGCATGAGTTCACAAATTAATTCTACATGCTTCATACGGCTAATTTGTGCTGAACTAAGAATATCCATATCATAGAAATACTGTTCATATCGTCTCGCTAGTCTATCCGCCTCTCTCAAGAACGGACTATTATGGTAATACTTAGCATGGCGTTTTTCTTGTGGAGTTAAGGCTTTCCCGGTTGAGTTGATTCGAACAAATAAATTTATAATATCACCTGGTTCTCCGTTGACCTCAATCACGGGTATTTTATACCCAGTTATGAGATGCTGATTGCGGCTTTTGCATAACTTTCGCCAGTCGAGCCAATCTACGTCATCACTACCGGGGATTTGTGTTTTGCACCAATACCGGCCTCGCATAATTCCCATAAATTTGAAAATAGACTCGATACGTTGTTTGCCATCGATAACATCGTAGATAATCTGACCCTCCTCCTGACGGCAATAAAGAAAGATGGCAGGCAAAGGATAATTGCGTAAAATACTATCTATTAGTTTTGCTCGATCTTTTTCTTGCCAAACGGATTTCCTCTGAAAACCTGGTTCCAGATTTAATTGATTGTCTTCATGAAGGTTAATTAGGTCTTGAACTGTCTTTGTACAAGGTTGGTGATCTATAATATGTTGTGTCATACTTTCTCCTAATATTCAAATAATAGAAATTGAGAAAACTAAGGACAGTTATCTATTTTCCACAAATATTTTTATTTACTTATTCTACCTAAGCCTAACTTCTTTTCAACAGCAAAATGCCCCGGGTGGGCTTGACAGTTAAGGGCAGTTGGGGGGATGTTTTGTCTTAATTAGTTATCTTTGTCCATACGTTCCGCACAACGGCTGCAATAGCCGTCATTCTCCCAGAGACCAATCAATTCGTGCCCTTCAACTTCGTGATTTCCGCACTTGCACTTCCGCATAAGCCATTTATCCACGACATCGGTCTTGAAAACGAACTTCTGTTTTTCGGACAGGCTGCCCAATCCGTGGGAAATCACCCGTTTGGTGATTCCCGCAGCTTTTTCTCCTAGTTCGTATTCGATCAGGAAATTTAACGCTTCCTCATTGAGAAGAGAATAATCGAAATCTTCTCGCCAATCCATCTTTTATCTCCTTTTGCCGCAGAATAAGGGTTTATTCTTATTTCCTATTTTTATAAATACCACTTATTTTACTTTTGCCAATTCTACCTAAACCATGCTCTTTTTCAACGACAAAATCCTCCGGGATAAAACAATCCCTAACTCTCTCGCGATTAGAATACCATCGCTCAGGGATACCACAATTTTGATTTTTAATCTTTGATTTCGATTCCACATCCCGGCCTTAGAAAATACAGCCATTTGGCAACAATTTTGTCTTTCAAAATCGCCCCCGCCGACCTGCCGTAAAGGTCCAATTGCTGACGATAGAGTTCCGCACGATCAGACGCACTCTTAGCGATTATATCATCGGTCTTAAAATCTATAACTATCAAACTCTTTGGCGTTTGAATAAGCATATCAATAATGCCTTGAACGACGATGGTCTCGATGCTCGATGGTTCCGCCTTCGCTGACGCTTCCGACTTCGCTTGCGCTACGCCGGACAAGTCGGCGGACAAGCGATGCTCCCCTCGACTTCGCTCGGGACAGGCGATGCTCGTGGCGGGGAGCTCAGAGGCGGGGAGGACGAAGGTAAACGGCCAATCGCGAAAGACAGTATTTTGGCTGTCGAGAGCCAATTTTCCTAAGTCGCTATCGAAAAAAGCCAGGATAGATTCGGCATCAATACACTCAGCAACCGCTGCGGTCAGGGCACCACTGGCCAGAAGTTTTTGTTTTATTCTCTCAATAGCATCTTTAGTTACCGGCTGGGCCAGGTCAATTTGAGAAATTACAAGGTGTGTAGCCGAGCCGATTAGCTGGGGTTCGACCCGTTCGCGGCGGGTCAAGTCGGGCTCGGGCACT
This sequence comes from uncultured Pirellulales bacterium, assembly GCA_964554425.1. Classification (GTDB taxonomy): domain Bacteria; phylum Planctomycetota; class Phycisphaerae; order Sedimentisphaerales; family Anaerobacaceae; genus CAYWXK01. The sequence goes on from CAZKOQ010000049.1 coordinate 4,100, forward strand.
GTTAAAGCAGCCGGCTGACGGTCCAATACCCTGGAGTAATCGAACTTGACGTATTCATCGCTTCGGTGCGTCAACTGTGTCACTGAGCTTTTCGCAGGCAAATCAGAGACATCACCAAAGCGATACTGCCAGGCAAGCGACTCTTTTATCTGTGAAAGAAGGTGGCACGGCCATCTTGGCCGTGTCTTCACGGGCTGGAAGCCCGTGCCACAGGTGTGTTTTGCAGCATCTTTTTGCGTGGGCAACTTAACCAGCCTGGACTTGTCCGCTACTTGCCCGCCTTCTGTGTGGCGGGGCCGTTTGGTGGACTTGCCGGCCCTTACGCCCCGAACAAATCCGGACAAATCCGCCAATTCACCCTGGTCATAGAGTTTGAAATTAAACATACTGTCACCGGCCGCATTTTTTCCTAAACCGGTCTCAAACGCACTGTGAAGAACCTTCTGGTCGGATAGCCCTAATAGAATCCACTCAAGCGGACTGCGGCAGGAGCTAAGCCGCCAGTCGGGGATGTTCTGTCCCCGGAAGAATATACCTTGCGATATAACCTTCTGACATCCGGCTCGCTTTTGCGAAGCAGTCAGGATAAGCCGCTCTCTTGCCCGCGTCGTCGCAACGTAAAGGATTCGCATCTCCTCAGCCAGTCCTGCCCTTTGTTTCTCTTCGGCGATAACCTGATGAGCAAGCGAAGATAGTTTGCTGTTGGAGTCGCGGTCGATAATCTGCAGACCCAGCGTATATTTAGCATCGGCCAAACAATCTGCGTAAACATCCTTAAGGTTGAACCCGCTCTCCAGCTCCGCTAAAAAAACGACTGGAAATTCCAGCCCCTTACTTTTATGAACGCTCAAAATGCGGACAGCATTACCCGCAGACGAATCCGGCTCGGCAGGAGCCCAATCCTGGCCTGTCGCCAGCAGCTTTTCGATAAATTCGACGAACCGCGTTAATGAAGGTATTCCGGCGCTTGTTGCAAAACCCTCAAATTGAATCGCCCTATCGTGAAGTTTCAATAGATTTGCCTTGCGCGCCTGGCCGTTCGGCAAAGCCGAGACAAACGATAAAAGACCGGTCTTGCGATAAACCTCCCAGAGCAAATCTGCAATACTTCCTCGCCGGGCGGTCGTCCGCCAATCCTCAAGCTGTGCGAGTATCTCCTTCAGCCGGCCCATAAGCTCTGCATCGTGTCCAGATTCACTATATAGAATCAGAAAGTTCCAAAATTTTGATTTTTGATTCCTTCGGCTTCGCTCAGGACAAGTTTTAATTTTTGATTTTTCAGCTCTGCTATGCAGCTTTATCCTGGCTAATTCGCTGTCGCTGACATTAAAAATCGGGCTTCGCAGGACGCCCGCCAGCTCGATATCACGCTGTGGATTATCCAGAACCTTCAGCAGAGACAGCACATCGCTGATTTCGGTCGCCTGAAAATATCCTGCCGTCGCCTGGCAGCTAACAGGCACACCTGCCAGCCGCAGCACTTCGACATAATCGTTTGCTTTTTTAGCCAGCGACCGCATCAGAATAACAATGTCCCGATACTGGACATCACGCAGCCGATTGTTTTCTTTATCATAGATTTGAAATTCGGCCTTGCCTGTATCCGCACCGACAATTTGCCTTATGCGCCGCGCAATCATTGCGGCCTGTTGCTGTTGCGAACTGACATCTCCCGCATTTTCGCCGAAAGATTCGGCGTCCTCTTCTTCTTCGGCATCGGCGCTCATCTGGTCGAGTATGTGGAACTCGACAACGTTTCCTTTGACGCCTTCTGCAGGATTTCTATCCGCATCCGAAATCGCCGGCTCCAGATGTGCGGTCTTGTCGTAATCAATGCCGGCCACAGATGCCGTCATTATCCGCGAGAATATCTTATTGACAAAATCAAGGATTCCTTTAACCGAGCGGAAATTGGCATTGAGGTCAACCCGCAAGCCCACAGGTGTATTGGCAGGGTCGGATGAGGCGGGCTTGAGTCGCTCAAGAAAAATCTGCGGCTCAGCCCCGCGCCAGGCATAGATGCTCTGTTTGACGTCGCCGACAACAAAAACATTACCGTCGCCGCTGAGAGCATCCAAAATGGCCTGCTGAACAGGATTTATATCCTGATATTCGTCAACAAAGATATATTTGTATCTTTGCCGAAGCGAAAGAGCCGTCTCTGACGGCGACAGCTTGTCATCCGAAGAACCTTCAACAGTCAAGAGTCGCAAGGCATATCGCTCAAGGTCTGCAAAATCCAGACAACTAAGGGAACGCTTTGCCTGACTGTAAAGCTGCTCAAATTTCCTTACAAGCTCAACCAGCACACTTGTCTGAAGGTTAACACTGCTGGCGACCTTATCAAGATATTCAGGATTCAAAACTGCAAAATCAGACAGTTTGTCGAAAGTTTTTTTGGCACTTTCAGCAACCTTTCTGATAATCTCAGCAATTGGTCCTGACAGCTCTCTGGGTTTATATTCAAACTTAGATGGTCTTTGATAGTTTCTTATTTTTTGACAGAAACTTTCCCATTGGTCGGATTTTAGAAGCTCAAGGTAACCGGCAATTGGCTCGACGAAAGTCTCTTTCCATTTTATCGCCCAGTTGCCGGCGGAATTTTCATTCTCATAAAGTCCGATAGCATACCTAATCTGAGCGAGTATATGCTGCAACCTGTCTGCAATGATTAGCTTTTGTTTTTGGCCGAGGTCGGTCATAAGCGGGTTGGCGGCCTGTGCAAGCTGCGCCGCTCTTTCATACCAGCCCTCTCGCAAAACCACGCTGTCCAAAAAGTCATTAAGCTCTATTATCTTTATGAGAAACCCATCGTTTGTGCGAAGGTCACGCCGGCTGAAAAGCTGCTGGAGGTCTTGGACTAAATGGCTCTGCTTCCACGCCCAGTCGATAGTTTTCTCGAGAACCTCCGCTTTCAAGAGTTTGCTTTCGTCGGCGTCTATTACGCCGAACGTTGGGTCGAGGTCAAGCTTGTAAAAGTATTCGGTGATAAGCCGTTTGCAAAACGAATGTATCGTGCTGATGTCGGCCGCCTGCAGCAGCATAAGCTGGTGGCGAAGATGAACGTCGGCGGTTTGTAGAAACTCAGCTCTCAACTGCTCGGCAATTCGCGAGCGCATCTGCTCAGCGGCCATTTCGGTAAAAGTCAGCACCAGAGTATTGCGGACATCGGGACATATTGCCCTATCAGAGACGATATTGACGCACCGGCCTGATAGGACAGCGGTTTTGCCGGTGCCCGCCGAAGCGGTTACAAGAACATCACTGCCGCGAGCAGTAATCGCTCGCCTTTGCTGCTCCGTCCAGCTTATCCTTTTTTCAACCACCAGGCACCCCTATCTTTTCAAGCACCCGGAGTTTATTTAACGACTCCAAGAGATTGTAGTCGTTTATCTGCCAGTCAAATCGGCAGACCGATTTATATTTGCAATAACTACACGGTGACTCCGTGTTAATCCTGTAAGGTCTAACATCAATCTTGCCCGATACAATTCCCTCAGCCAGTTGAACAACCTTTGTTTCTGTAAATTGCAAAACTGTTTCAAAATTATCAGGTCTTAACGCACCACTTTTATCATCATAGCCATATTGGTCACCTTCTTTGGTAACGAAGAAGTTATAGAATTTATTGGTGTTTGCATTATCGAGTTGCTGAAAAAACTCCCCGTTGAACAGACCTTTTGCTTTATGGGCAAATTTCTCCTTCCGGCTTTCCAACTTGTCAGGGGCGGTTTGTTCGATTTTCGCCTCAACCGGCATATAAAATGCGCCTATTACGTTTTTTGTTTTTGAACGGCTTGCGTTGCGAATAGCCAACAGGTAAATCGGAAGCTGCATATCCAGACCGTAATAAAGCTCCGACCAGCCGAAAGATTGCTCTCCGCGTTTATAATCGAAAATAAGTACAAACTCCTCGCCCGCAATCTTCGCAATATCAATCCGGTCTATTTTGCCGTCAAGAGACAGAACACGGTTGTCGGAAAGAGTAAGCCCATATTCCCCAAGCGTATCGTGAGCACCCTCTATCTTACCGAATGAAACTTCTGACATCAACGGCCTAAAATCACCAGCCCGGACCATTTGTGCGATTGCCGGAACGCAATCTTCAAGAACCTCCGCAGCAGAACTGATTATGTATGTATTGTGAGCCGAGCGACGTGCAAAATTCGACACAAAAGGATGCGTTTGAACAAGTTGTGCTATTTTCTCTCTCAAAATCTCCAGAAGCTCTTCATTCCCAACCGTCTCAAAATCTTTGTTCCGCTCTTTGAGTGCCTTCAACCAAGTATCCAGAACTCTGTGGTAAAAAACACCCAAATCCAATGGCTCAAACTTAAACTCTTTCCTCTCCTTCAATTCCAGTATATGCCGGGCAAAATGCCTATATGGGCATCCGGCAAAATCACCAAGCCGAGTCGCTGAGCTTTTTATCTGCCGACCGAAAAGCTCTTTGACCACATCACCATCCAACTGTGCCCGATTATCATAATTTATCGCAGAAGAAATAATCGCACCCAGATGTGCAAGCTCTCTATCCGAGGAAATATCACCCAGTAATCCATCAAGCTGATTACCGTCATCACCCTGTGCAGCGGGAGCATCCCTGCCAAGACGGCTGCATAAAAGGTCAACAAGCTCTGTCCGGTTACTGACCTTCTCAATATCAATTTGCTTGTCGCTGATAGATTCTTCTTTAAGACCTTCAAACAACAGCTCAAGCTCATCTATAAATTGCGAGCGAGGAACAGCGCTCCCGTCACGGTCAACCGCAGGATATGTAATACACAACAGCTCCGAAGGCCGGGTAAACGCAATGTAGGCCAAATACTGACGCTCGGCAAGTTTTTGGTCGGTCGCCGCCCCCAATCGAAAATCCGCCCGCTCAGTTACACAGCGGTCATCATCGCTCAATATGCTATCAAAGTTAATTGGCGCAGGAAATTGCCTCTGCGTTGCCCCTATTAAAAAAACCGCCTTCAAATCAGGATGTCGGCTGCGCTCAATTGAGCCGACAAGAACCTCATCTAAAGCCGGAGGAATAAATGCCAGAGTCATCTGCAAGAAAGCCGAATTGACAATCGCAGCATAATCTTTAGCCGCCAGAGTTTGACCCGCAAAGACCTCAACAAGCTCGTCAAACACATTTACCAGTGAATCGTAAAACTGTCTATGCTCCTCAGCTCCTGCATAATCTTTCTGTTCATTTGCCTCTTCAATCCAACTGCCAAGTCTCTCACGCACGTCCAGCGCACCGAGAAAATCAAATATAATCCTGGCAAACTCCTCTGGGCCAAGTGCCTTTGGCACATTGTTTTCTCCATAAAAGCTCCTATTAAGCTTTAATAAAGGCCCGATTGCCTTTAGCCGAATCCGGTCTATCTGCCGGTCGTCAAAGTCCTCATTATCCTCGCCTGCAAAATCCCATTGCCTATCAGTTTGCCAATCACCTGCATTTATGCCAAACGCAAGGCAATAATTTTCGAGCACGTCAACATCAATCCGCTCAATCGACGCCAGGTCGGTCTTAAGATAGGTGAATATATCACTATTTGAAAAGCTGCCCGTCACCACTTGAAGAGCCGCACAAATAAGCTGCACAATCGAATGCTGGCTCAGGGGCTTTCGCTTATCAATGAAAAACGAGATGTCATAATCATCAAAGTATGCCTTTATGTAATGCTGGTATCGGTCGATGTCGGAGGCGATAACAGCAATGTCACGATATCGGTAACCTTTTTCCCTGACCAATTCGATTACTTGCCTTGCGACAAACTGCACCTCGGCCCGCTCGTTCGGCGCCGAAACTATACGAATATTACCTGACGCAGCAATCCTGGCGGGATTCGGCTTGAATATATGCCGCTCAATATGACCTAACTGGGGGCAATCGGAAAATCTGCCCGCCCCTTCAAGCAATATCGGTTTAGACAGATGCAGCTTCAAGCTCTTTATAATTGCAACCAGCTCCACGTATGTTCGTTGCGTCGGATAGAATAGTGATGTTTCATCCAGAATCGCGGTTTCCGGATATGCCAAATTAAAATCCCTCGGATCCAAGCAGAGAGCAATTTGCGCATCCACAACCACCCTCAGCAGTTCAGAAAGGATTGCAAGCTCACTTGCGGTAAATCCCGCAAAGCCATCAACCCACAGTTTTGCGCCCCTGACAAAATCCGCCTTCGCCACCGCCTGGCAGGCACGAGTCAACTGAACATCGGGGTCAATGAACCTACCCTCAATAAACTTAAGATACTCTCGAAAAACCAAGCCGATGTCGGCAAATTTCTCAGCAGTCAATTTACCCTCTTTACCCTCCTCCAGCTCGCGCAGCAAATGCTGAATATCCTCTGGTGTCTTCGCATATTGGTGCATTTCAGCAATAGTATTTGCCATTCTGCTGGCAAGCCCTGGCCATTCAGCAGAGCGGCCAAAAATCTCTAATTTGTCCTTGTTAGCCCGCAACAACCGATGGACAACCATTTGTTGGCCAATACGGGAAAGAGCCGGCCTGGCTGTATTCTTTCCCAACAGTAAAAACTGGAGGCGGTCAAACGAAAGCACCTGCAATCTGTTATAGCCGGCTATCCGCTTATCGCTCAGAATTGCTCTCTCTGCCTGATAGGTTGCCTGCTCAGGGACAAGAAAAATCAAGGGCTGATTTGACCCGCCTCCGGCGGGGGCAAGCAGTGCCTCCACTATTGCCTTTATACAATAGCTGGTCTTGCCTGTTCCACTTCTGCCAAGAATAAACCGAACTTCCATAGCCACCATCCACCCTCCGGTATCATCCTCTGCCTATTTTTTTACCACAATCTTCCAATGTTTGCAATTTACTTCGCTCCATGCAACCATCCCAAATATTCTCTTGCTTAACTACACCAAATGATTATAAAATCTTGGTCGAGAAAAACCTCTCGACTAACAAGATTCGGCTAAATATCTAATACGTAAATTGGAAAATGCCCGCTATGCTGGCTGTATTATTCAATCCAAAAGAAGTGCTTGTAATCGTCATCATTACAGGGATTCTGGTATTTCTACTGATGCGCCGCAAACGTTGATTCCATAGCCCCTTTTCCCGATCTATTCCCTATATACGCCAGCCCGCCATCCTGACTACCTTACAACTCAGGCAGCTTTCTGCGTAAAAACCCGTAAAAACCACAATAAAAAGGTAAAAAATCTTAACCGCATATCCCGTTTATGACCCATATCCGGCTAATAAACGCCGAAAGTCCTATAAGAAAACGAATCGCATCTCATTTCTTATGGTAGCTTGACATCCAATAAATATTTACCTGGTTTCATATCGGCAATATAGAAAATTCCTACCATTTTAACATCCTTTCTGATATAATGATTCTCGATAGGGTATAGAATCTTACAATGGGAGGTGGCTGTTGATTATGGCCAGAAAATATAAGGCAATCAAAATTGCAAAAGAAGGCAATTTAATAGACGAAAAAGACGACCCCATTATTTGCCCCATCCGCAATGCTAATTGCAGCATCAACTGTGCGTGGTTCTCCGTAGAAGGAGGAGTCCTTCGCTGCCAAAACGCAGTTATAGGTGCTGTCGGAGGAAAACCTGTCCGCTCCTTCCATCTCCACACAGGCCCACTGATATATAACCTTGACGAGTCATTGATAGACTACGACCTTGATAACTCCTCAGATAACGGCCAGTAGCCACTCCGTCCAGACCTGCCAAGCCATCGAAATAACGCCATAGCAGACCTCCTGCCAAAGCCCGCTCAGATTAAATGCCTGTATGAATTGACCAAAACAACCTCACAGAGAACCTGTAAACTAAAATCCAAAATCCTTCTCCGCCCTTTGCTGTTTTAATAAACTCCGCCCTCTTTTTTTCTTCAATCGCCGCTGTTTGGCTGTGTATGGCACAACGGTCTTCTTCCGTTCCGCTGGAACCTCCAGCGCCTCTCGCAGCATCTCCTGCAACCGTAACAGAGCGGCCTGGCGATTTGCCTTCTGTGTCCGAAATTTCTGTGCAATAACCCTTATTACGCCATTCTTGTCAGCCCGATTTGACAAGCTTGCGAGTATCCGCTGCTTTTGCGCATCGGAAAAACTCCTGGTATTAGCCACATCAAACAAAACCGTTACCCGTGTGTTGAGCTTATTGACATTCTGTCCGCCGGGCCCACCGCTTCGAGAGACCTTATACACAAGCTCATCTTCACTTATAGCCACACCATTCCGGATTTCAATCAGCGCACACATCTTCATACCTGCCTTCCACCCGACTGCCTCAATTTATCAAATATCTAAGAATAAGCAATATCATAAGGGACGGCATTTTGTCTTGATTCAAAATCGACATAGCTTATAGTATTCAGAAAATATGTTATAACTGTCACCCTGAGCGAAGCGAAGGTTCTGGCCTTACAAAAAGAGATATTCTTCGGCGCGCTCAGAATGACATTGTGTCTGTAGAGATAATTTCTTACAGGTATGATTTTGCGCTCGATGCTCAATAAGGAGAAAAAAAATGAGAATCAAAAAAACAACACTTATGGCCACAATCACATTGCCGGTTTTAGCCGGACTTTTGCTTTTCTCGCTCGTCGTCATCGCCGCCAATCCGGGGCCGGCAGATAAGCAGAACACCGACCCAAATATTAACCAGCTAAGGGCCGGCAAGAACTTTATTGCGACCAAAGTCTATAGCGCCGAAGATGACCAGCAAATCCTCAAACTCTTCGAGGGTCTGCGAGTGTCCGATGTTTCCGATGGGATGGACAAGGTCGGGCTAACCAATATTTGTCTGATGTCACCTGAAATCCACGCCGCCTGGAAAGACACCACCCATTTCACCCACCGTTTTATCGGAATAGCTGTAACCTGCCGCTACGTCCCCACAAATAAGCCGCCAGCGCCTGCTATGGAAACCCAATCATTTGACAAGTGGGTAGGCCGTTGGTATAGCACGCTTTCGACCGAGCCGTTTGTCCCGCTGATTCGTAAGGGAACAGCCCTTGTCTTTGATGACGCCCCTGATTCCGATGTCGGCTCCATCGGCTCAAATAACATTATGGGCTGGAAATCACGCGGCTGCGTCGGCGTTGTCACCAATGCGACCGCCCGCGATACCGATGAAATCGCCATAGAAAAGATGCCTCTTTATTTCAGGAAACCCGGCAGAGGCATTAGGCCGGGCCGAAACGAAATCGAATCCGTCAACCGCCCCATCGTCTGTGGCGGCGTCTTAGTTGAGCCGGGAGACGTAATTGTTGCCGATGGGGACGGCGTTATCGTTGTTCCACGCACAGTAGCCAAAGAGGTTGCCGAATATGCCAGAGTGATACTTGATGGCGACAAGGCCGGCCGCCGGAAACTGTATGAAAAACTTGGCCTGACCCCGGATGATTCCGTCAAGTAAGGTTATGAGTGCCTGCGTTCACCTTAAATGCCAATTGTAGGGACAGCACGCAAGCCAGTAATCGGCAAACCGCTTGAGGTCCTCAAGGTCAACATCATTGTCTCCGTCTAAGTCACCGGCCAGCCCGCTTCCGGTATAAAGCCACTGCTGAGTAAATCTTGCAAAGTCATCGAACTCGACTATGCAAAACGGCCCACCAGGCCAGAAGCCGCCTAATAGCTCATAATTGCCGCCCGCTGAATAAGCCGCGTCCGGCTGA
>CAZKOQ010000050.1:0-13751 GCA_964554425.1 uncultured Pirellulales bacterium
ACAGGCGTATCGGCCTCCGCATACCAGACCTCTCCAAGAAATGAGCTATCGCCCACTTGCTGCACAAAAATCATAATCCACCGCTGCCGGTAAGCATTGAAGCGAACTGACCCGCCGTGGGGCGAGATTTTTTTGCCCGACTCTATATCATACAGATGAACATCCTGCTTTTCCTTCTTCAGCGCCTCAATGATTGAAGCCCTCGTAGTGGTCTTGTTGTCAATTAGCTCTGCGGCAGTTACCCAGTGGTATGGCTTGCCTTCTTTAGATAAATCCAGCCGCTCTGTGGGCTGACTGTCGGATTTATCTATTTGAATTGCTGTCAACGCCTCATACCGATTTGGGTCGGTAACATAATCCCACTCCGCCTTGACTCGCATACGGACAGCCACCGGAAATGGAATGGCGAAGTAATAGTATTTCTGCCCATTCACATTTACGTTGGTAGCATGCCCGAAGTCAGAATACGGCAACAGTTCTGGTCCCGAGCGAACTATCGGCTCAAAAGATTTCGTCGAATCGTTGAAAACCACCAGCCCTCGCTCGTATGCCTCGCCGAGGTCCTTCATTCTCGCATATTTGGCGACCATTCTCTCCCGCCCTTCTTTATCCTTCACGGTCAATAGTCCATCAAGCCAGACCATACCTGGCTCTTTCAAAGGGCACAACGGTCTGCTGAACCCATCCTTATCGACGTAGTATTCAAGATTGACGCCAATCGCAGGGTCCAGCCCTCCTCGCTCCGGCAGTTCCGAGGTTGCGCCGGCCATAGCAAAATGCCCAAGCGGATAGGATGGTCTTCCCGTATCGCCCCACATCCAGAAAAGCCGCCCCTGATAAATACAGGTGTCCACCGAATCCTGCCCGGTTACCTGTCCATTGAGAACAGGATTCCGCAATGGGACTGGGGCGCCTGTTAGAACGCTGTCACGATATATGCCTTGGCCTGTAACTCGATATAGCCGCTCGGCGATGTTGAGCCGGTCTATCTTGATGACTGCGTTTCCTCCCTGCGAAGTCTTCAACCTTGTCCCGCGGAATCCAAACCCGTCTTTTGGAAATTCATAGCCGTGGCTTTCAACAAAGAAAAAGACGTCCCTATCCATCAAGCCCGGTTCATAAAATGCGACAATGCCGTTGCTATCTGTGAAGTAGCGTATGTTATTGGTGGTTCGCAATTCCACTAACGGCACGCCTCGTCCGGTTTGTCGGTCAACTACCTGAATCTTGAAGTAATTACGCCGTTGGTCCTGGGAGGAAAATTGACGCTGTTTAACTGCCGCGGTCGCGCCGCAGGTAAGTGCTCCTGCCAGAACTACCGTCAAAATAATTTTTAGCAGACTCCCTGCGTTTATGTTCATTATGTTTGGCATTATTGAAGCTGAACGATTAGCTCTACCGGCAGACCTTTCTCAGGGGCAATCAGGAAGTTCTTGACCGTGTAAGATAGTTTTAACTCTTGTGCATCATCCTTGACTTTGCTTCTAATTAGTGTCGTGCTATTTGCAGGCAAGGTTAATTTCTCTGGTCCACCTCCACCTGTCTTTTCCAATTGGATGTCTATACCAAGAGTATTTTTAATTTCAAACCAGACAGTGTCTTTAGAGCGGTGATGAGGTTTGGCGACTTTAACCGACGCTTTGAAAATTGCATCGAGATATTTCTCTCTGCCGATTAGCTGCGTCCCATGCCAAATTGCGGTTCGCCCTGCAAGTAATGCCTCTTTGAGGGCCTCTGCACTTTTCGCTTTAGCAAAAACAAGTGTTACCGGCCTATGGTCAACATTTGCACTTATTCCCTCGCTCATAGGGGCGTGGATATCGGAATTTCCAAGTATGGTCAAATTCTTTTCTATGGCCCACTGATGAGCTTCTGGATAATAAGTGTCGCCATTTACCGGCTCAATACCCTGAATCCATTTGTTCTCATACAGTTTCGTGTGGATATCTAGCCAGCCCTTGGCCTCCGGCTTCCAGCCGGGATGGTTCCAGAAGACAAATGCCTTTTGCTCGTTGGCCGCCTTTATGGAATCCAGAAAATCATTGGTGTCCGGGAGGTTGGCATCTGTCAGGAAAATTGCGTTAAAGTGCCCGGGCGGCGTATCGCGAGTTATCTCGGCTCCCTTTATAAGCAGTATGTTCTTTCCTTTCGCTTCCCCTTCGGCTATTTCGTAAGGGCGATTGTGGTTCGTGGAAACATCTTTCTTGTGCGGCAGATACTCAATATGGTCGGTTATCGAGATAGCGTCAAGACCATCTCTCCAGGCCTCCTCGACCCGCACAGTGGGCCAGACCAATCCGTCCGAAAAAACCGTATGCATGTGAAAGTCGCATTTAAGGGTCTTGTAGTCGAGAATATCCGGAAAGCTTATATCGCGTCTGCTCTCGCCTGCTGCAAACGAGGTGAGCAAAAGGCACACAAACAATATGAACGCAATCGCTTTAGGCCTGGTTTTCATTTGTTAAATCCTTTCCTTAAAATACCATTATTTTGGGTGGCATTGTTTGAAAAAAACTCGGCCGCACAGTGCGGCTTCTAAACTCTGTTAAAAATAACAGTCCTTTTTTCAATTTGCAACATCTATCTGTTCGATATCTCGCATTTAATATTATTTGCCCGCCTTCCGGGCCTTTTGTCCGGCTGAAATACCAAGTTAATATGCAAGATAACCTATATGATGATTTTGGAGGGTTGTCTTTTAAAGTCTCCGCCTGTGCGGCGAAATACGGTATTGCCATAAACACATCTCGCAGATTAGAATAGTTTCTGTTTGTGCTTACCCCTGCTTAGCAGATTGTTCTTTTAGGATGATGAGCGATGGTTCAAAACTGTGATATTGTTGGGGCACGGTCGCCAACTTTTTCTCGGCTGGGTCGAGTAATCTTGTTGTTTTTCCTTCTGACATTTGTCTGTGCGAGGATTTTTGTCTTTCTGATTATGTCTCGCCACATACCAGACCTTTATTTTTACATCGGAGGAACGCATATTCACCACCTTAATTACGGCATTTTTTTGCTTTCCGGTGTTTGCGGCTACCTGTTGTTTCGGCGGCCAGAAGGCCGAGGCCTTGAAGTAGTCGCTGCTCTCTATGGAATTAGTATGGCCCTGACATTCGATGAATTTGGAATGTGGATTCATTTGGGGGGCAATTATTGGCAGCGCGCAAGTTGGGATGCCATCACCGTTCTGACTGCGTGCTTTGGCCTGGTTGCTTTCGCAACGTCCATAAGGCGGCTCCGCCCTCACCATTGGCTCACTGGCATCGCCTTAATATTTGTTGTTTTTATTTTCTTTTTTCTGCTCGTTAAATCTTTCAAGTATGCTGGAAAAGTTGTTTTCCCAAAACTTGATAAGATTGAAGCCACAGGTCCTAAATGAATCTGCCGGAATAAAAAATGAAATGAAAGATACATTATGTTCCAAAAAGTTTTGGTTTTGTCGGCTTCGGTTGGTGCAGGTCATATCCGAGCTGCTGAGGCGGTCGAAAAGGCCTTTATACAGCTAAATGCTGCCCATGAGATACGCAACATCGATACGCTTCAATTCACCAGCAAATTGTTTCGAAAGCTCTATACCAGGGCCTATATTGAGGTAGTCAATAAGGTGCCGGAAGTATTTGGCTGGCTCTACGACCAGTTTGACAAACCCTGGCGGAACGAACGTCGTCGGCTGGCTTTTGATAAGCTCAATACCAGGCCTTTTGTGAAAATGCTCAAACAATATCAGCCCGAAATTACCGTTTGCACCCACTTTCTACCTGCTGAAATCATCTCCTGGCTAAAAGCAAAGCGTCGCCTCAACACCCGCCAGGCCATTATCATTACCGACTTTGACGTTCACGCAATGTGGCTTTGTCGTCATTACGAGCATTATTTTGTTGCTTTGGATGAAACGAAGGCACATTTGGAGCAGATCGGTATCCCTTCTGATAGAGTTACAGTTTCAGGTATTCCTATTGACCCCGTTTTCGCCCAGCAGAAAGACAAAACTGATATGCGCCTCAAATACGGCCTGGACCCGCTGCGTCCCACAATACTGCTCTCGGCAGGCGGCTTTGGAATGGGGCCGGTTGACCAGCTAATACAATCCCTTATCAAGATACGCCATAGCATTCAGGTGATTGCCGTTTGCGGCCAAAATGAGGAGCTGAGAAATCGCCTCAATATTTTCGTCAAGGGCCTCCCATCTAATTGTCCCGTGCGGATTATGCCCATCGGTTATACCACCCAGATGGATGAGTTTATGTCCGCTGCCGACCTGGTGCTTGGTAAGGCCGGCGGACTTACCACCTCTGAAGCCCTGGCCAAAGGCCTCGGCTTTATAATAGTCAATCCTATTCCTGGTCAGGAAGAACGCAATGCTGCTCATCTTCTCGAAGAAGGTGTTGCCATTCGCTGCAATAACCTGCCTGTTCTGGGCTATAAAATTGACAAGCTGCTCAGCGACCCCCAGCGGCTGGCTGCTATGCACGCTAATGCCCGGCGGCTTGGCCGGCCTCGTGCCGCTTATGATATTGTCGAAAAATTGCTTTCTTTGTAAAATATTCTGGTTTGATGTCTTTGCCGTCCCTAAAAATTATCCTAAAACTGCCGCCCTGAGTCCGCTACAATTCCTTGACGGAAATGGTCTGGCCTTTCAAAAAAGAGGTTTTTCGTCCTACAATATGTTGGGACGGAATCGGAAAAAAATTAAATATCCGGGTATAGTTTCTAAATATCTTGAAATTTAGCTCAAGATATGGTAACCTATAATTGCAGATTTAGAGATAATAAGAGAGACAATAAGGTTCAAAACAAATCGAAAGACACAGACACCGTTGCGAAAGACGGAAAGGAAAGGCGATAGTAATGGGAATTTTCTTAATTCGGACGTTAGGAATTCGATTGACTTTTTTTCGTGTCGCTTGCCTGGCAGGTCTTTTACTTTGCTCGCAGAGTTTAATTTCTCAAGCTGCCACACATCTCGTGCCTAAAGACCATCCGCGATTGCTTGGCTCAAGGGAATACCTTCAGAAACTCGCAAAAGAGCGGCCTGATTCTTACCAGCGTGTTGTTCAAGTCGCACGCGAGCTTGAAGCAGATAATCACTCAAAAATGATTTCTCTGTCTCTTGTCTGTGCGGTTGAGCGAGATGAGAAGCTCGGCAAAGCCGCTATTGAGATGGCATTCAAATACATAAACGGCCCTATCCAGAAAGGCCACACCACCTTTGGTCACGACCTTGCCCTTTGCGCAATCGTTTATGACCTCTGCTACGAATACTGGACGCCCCAGCAGCGCGCACAGTTCCACGAATATATGAACAAAACGGTCAATGCCAATATCGACTCCGAGACGCACGTCTTCCATAATGGCTGGTATGGTTACAAGAACTGGGGTATCGGCTTGGCTTGCTACGCGACCTATTACGAAAATCCCCGTGCTCCCGAAATCCTCAAAGTTCTTGAGGAAGATTGGCGGACCCGCGCAGCGCCCGCACTTACTCTATCAGGCGATGGCGGCGGATGGGCCGAGGGCTATTACATAAACTACTGGCTCTACGAGTGGCTCTTTTTCTGCGAAGTCGCACGCAATTGTGAGGGCAAGGATTATTATGCGGATGCCCCCGCATTTTTCAAAAATCGCGCAGTTGCCGGTATGTTCGAGGCCTACCCGGGCATCGGCCAGTATGGCTCTCGCAGACCTGTCCCGATGGGTGATAGCGGCGGAAGGGTCTTCGGAGGAGACCGCGACAAGGCATTATCAGCCAGACGAATTCTCATAAACTATTTTAGCGATGACCCAAATCATTGGGCAGTCCATACATTCAACGAAACCACACCTCGCTCCAGCGCAGGCGTTTATGCCTATAAGGATTTCCTTTGGCGCGACGCTGCTGTAAAAAAGGCCGACCTGAAGAACTTTAAGTTATCGCACATCAGCCCCGGCCCCGGCTACGTCTATGCCCGCAGCTCCTGGGATGAGGACGCTACGTTTTTTTTCTTCAAGTGCGGCGACCGATTCACCGCACATCAGCACCTTGATATAGGGCATTTCTTGATTTACAAGTATGAAGAATTACTCGGCGATGGCGGCCACTACGACGATTTCGGCTCAAGGCACGATGTCAATTTCCACCTGCGCACCATCGCCCATAACACGATACTTGTTTATGACCCCTGCGAGACCTGGCCCCGAATACGCGCCGGCTCCGTCTCAGGCAACGATGGCGGCCAACATCATTCCTGGCCACATCATAATGGCGCCGTCACCGACCCCGCCGAATGGCAAAAAGACCGCCAGCTTTATGACATCGCCGACATCTTGGCCTTCGAGGATAAAGGCGCTTACTTGTATGTAGCCGGCGACTGCACGCGAGCTTACTCGCCTAAGAAGCTCAACTATTTTACCCGCCAGATTGTATTCATTCGCCCTTGCACGTTTGTCATTTTCGACCGCGTAAGCTCAAAAGACCCCGGCTTCAAAAAGACCTTCCTCCTCCAGGCGATGAGAACCCCAACCGTCACACCGCCAAATCTGGTAATTACAAATGGCACGGGACGGCTGTATATCCAGACCCTTCTGCCAGTTAATCCGCAGGTCAAGCTCGCAGCAGGCCCGAATTTATATAGCTATGGCGGCAAAACTTATCCCCCGGAACAAAACACCGGCCCAGCCCCACAGTGCCGTATCGAGATATCGCCCTCTCAACAGGCAGTTACAGATTATTTTCTGCACGTCTTAACGGCGACCGACGCCAACACAATCTCTGTTGAAAAAGCAGTCGCAGAGGTCCAGGGTCAAGAGGTTATCGTGAAGCTTGGTGAAACAAAAATCACGTTCACCACTGATGAAGTCGGAGGATATATAAATGCATCCGGCGCTCGCACGAAGTTTGCAAATAAAATCGTAGCCGATTAGATAGTGGTATCTACTATTTTGCCGTGAGGTCTGCGCAGATAAGCTCTTCATCATTTCTGATATAGATGTGCTTATAGGCAAAGGCAGGATGTGCCCAGCAGACTCCGCCGCGCTGGTCAAGCTGCCCCTGCGTGGGATTGATGACCTTCGTGCGGCTGATTTCGTAAAAACCCTGAGGTGAGAGCTTACAAATGATAAGCTCGCCTCGCTCGTTGAACATCCATATATCGTCTTCGTGCCGAACAATATGAATGTTGGCCCATCGTGCCTTTGGGACGGCCTCTAAACTTTCCCAGATGCGTTTGCCGGTGTATAAGTCCAGGCAGCGAAGCTCGCCGTAGCTGTCAACGCCGTAAATATAATCTCCCAGCAGCACCGGTGTGGATATGCAGCAATGAAGACTATCTGTCTTTGTCTCGCTTGCCCCTTTTATCCGCCATATAGCGCTGACGGCGGGTTTGTCGGTATGCAATTTTAATAGTAGCGACCCATCAAAAAAACTTGATACAAACAGAAAATTATTATGGACTACCGGCGTTGAGATATTCTGCTCGGATACAAATGGGTGCTCCCAGTAAAGCTTTCCACTGTTGGGGTCGAGCCCTACAGCTCGCTCCCCCGTCCAGCAAACCAGCACTCGCTTCCCCGCCTGCTCCATTATTATTGGCGCCGAATAAGAGGCAGCATCATTGAGCGCTCGCCACCGTTCTTTCCCCGTTACTTTGTCGAATGCCGCAACGCACGCATTGTCTTTCCCGCCGATTTGCACGATAACCAAATCGTTTTCTATCAGTGGCGCCGCAGCAATACCCCACATAGGCATCCTGATTTGGTATTCGGTATTAAGGTCTTTGCTCCAGAGCACGCTTCCTTTGGCCGCATCAAAACAAAAAAAATGTCCCATCGTGCCAAGCGAGTATGCACGCCCGTCGTTGATTGTAACAGCGGCTCGTGGGCCATTACGGTAGGCAACTCTTTCATATTTGCATCCGTATGGGTGCGACCAGATTTGTTCGCCGGTCATAGCATCGAAACAGTGAACCCGCTCAGCTTCGGTCGGAGTAGTCAGTCGGTCGGTAACATATACTCGGCCATCGGCAACTGTTGGCCCACTGTATCCGTTTGAAATCTTTGTGCGCCAACGTGCCTGCAATTGCGGGCTATCGAATTTTTCGACAATGCCCTCTTCTTGCCAGACCCCATCGCGATTTGGACCCCGCCATTGAGGCCATTCCGCCGCACGAGCTCCAGCACACACTATCAATCCTGCGATTATCGCCAAGCCTTTTGCTTTTATCGTTGTTATTTTCATATCTATCTTATCGGTTTGTACCCATTTTTAGCCCTACGTTTTACGCGGGGTTGTTAAGCTCAACAATCACATTAGTGAAAATCGGATTAAAAAGCAATGTTTTGCTCTATTTTTGTTTCACTGCAAGCTCAAAAAGTATAGAATATCATTTATCAAAATTTTGAAAGGAAAACCTATGGACCACAGGAAACTTTCAAGACGCGCCTTTATCCATCACACCTCTTTAATGACTGCGGCAGCGGTTGCCGGCGCCTTATCTGGTAAGTCATACGGCGTCACCGAATCGAGCGACGTCAAAAAAGTAGATACATCAAAGATACTCAACTATCACCCCAAAATGGGCTACCGCCGGCTGGGCAAAACGAATCTTTTGATTTCCGAAATCGGTCTGGGAGGACACTGGATGGCCCCCTGGAGAGAGCAGAGCGGCGGCTGGTGGTGGGGAAAATTCGCCAACGAAGAAGTCCCTGACGATATCGCCAAAAACCGCACCGAAGTTGTCTCCAGGGCAATAGATTGTGGAATGAATTACCTCGACATCACCGGCGGTGAGGAGTGCCTCTGCTTCGGCGCGGCCATCAAAGGCCGGCGAGATAAAATGATTGTCGGCGCAGATGATTCCAAGCTTTGCCCTCGCCGCGATGAGTATTGCAACGTCAAGTCTCAGATTTATAATGTCGAAGAATGTCTCCGTCGCATCAAGACCGACTATCTCGATATATGGCGCGTCCAGGCCAAGATGGATGGCACTAACACCGATGCCGATGTGGAGGCAATGATTGAGGCATTCCAGACGCTACACAAATCCGGCAAGGTCCGCCACTTCGGAATCTCCTCCCACAGCAGGCCCTGGGCGCAGCACGTCATCGAAAAATATCCGCAGGTTGAGTTGTTCATCTTCCCCTGCACAGCTAAGACAAAGGAGCACAGTAATCTCCCGACACCGGACAATATCGAAGAAGGTGAGGCACACTATGGCCCAGAGCACAAAAGTATTTTCCAGTCGCTGCGCCGGCAGGATGTCGGCTTGATAACTATAAAACCCTTCTTTGGCGGCTCGCTCTTTAAGAGCCACGGCAAAGTAAAATTAGGCGTCGGCAGCAAGGAAGATAACGACCTGGCACGACTGACGCTCCAGTGCATCCTCAATCTTAGCGAGTCGGTTACCTGCGTCATACCCGGCTTATCAACAATCTACGAGGTCGATAACGCCGCCCGCGCCTCATACACCCGCTCACTTGCTATGATACCGGCTGATAAAGATTGGTTTGAGAAACTAACAAGCCGGCGTTGGGCTAATCTGCCGGAACAGTATGCTTGGCTAAGAAACTGGGAAGTTGTTTAAAAATATCTTAAAACTGTCACCCTGAGATGTTTAGCCCCCAGGCTTGCCTGGGGGTCTGTCATTCCCATGAAACCTGTCCTGCTTGCCCTGCGAAGCCCCTCCGTTTAGGGCGAAGTAGGGAGCGTAGTCGAAGGATTCCTGCTCAGATTTCACCGGAACGATGAACTCACCAGCGGCGGTTAGCCGTCCGCTGGGGCGACTTGTTAGTTGCAGTCACTGGCGTCATGGTCGATTGTTCATTTGTCTAAATAGCTTCAGAAACTTTCCAAACCTTCACTGGAATGGTTAATTTATCTTTCTTACCAACACCCGGCTGAGCAGGATTGTTGACCATATGGGTGGTCGGTGAGTTAGGGATTGATGCAACAACGCATAAATAGAATGAACTTTTATACGTGTCTGCTTTGTCCGCTTCATTACCCGTTAACTCTACGTCTTGCTCGACACTCACACCTTTGACCTCAATTTGGATTGGGTCGCCACCTGTTGTTTCAGCTTGGATATCGAAACCAAGATTTAGTTTATCGACACGCCGAACGTTTTGGTATTTGTCCTCCTTGCCCTTCAACTTGTATAGTGCATAGTTGATGGCGAATTCTTCCACACCATTATCTGGATTCTCTCTGATGCCAGCAGCTTTAAAAAATTCCCGCCAAGTCTTCAAGTCATTATCGGGGGGATCGGCTGGCAAATAAGTGTTATCAATAAAGCTAAGTCCGGGGACAAAGGATTGATGTGTTTCCCAGTTCATAAGAGGTTTGAATTCAGAAGACATTAAGACTTCTTTGCTGGTTTTGATATTTCCCTGTTTTGTCTTGACCCAAAGCTCAATGCCATAGCCGAGATTGGTTCCGATGATATCCTTGCACAGCCTGGTGAGTGATACTACTTCATCTAGCGAGGGCTGCGGAGATTTTGAGACAATTTTAGGCAGAACCATTTCCTCGCAGACCTTTTTGGCATCTAAGATTTGAACACCACACAAGCCAGTTAAGAATCCTCTAAGTTTTTCGTAGTCTTTATCCTCCGCGGACGATAAAATATCAGGGTGAATTATCGGCCTTGAACTTTTCAGGAGCGTAGCAAGTTCGTTTAATGCCGGATTATCTGAAGGTAGGTCAGGAATTGAAACATCGCCACCCCTTTTCAATGAGTTATCAGAAGTAAGAATGAATTCAACATCGTGGTATCCCTTGACTCTTCGGCTTGGATATTTAGCACGCATAGACGTAAAATAAATCTCGTATTGAGGATGTTCTTGAAGCCACAGATAGAGTCTCGCAAACCATAGTCCAGAATTCGATTCTCTTAACTTGGTTTGCAAGAATTCCGAATTCACAAGGAGATTGAAACGGTCTTTCTTTTCGATAGGGCGCTCTTTTTGCTCAATAACCCTGGGATGGATCAGCTTGAGATTTTCTTTCCCACCAAAAGCAGGAGCGATCTCCTCCGCCGTTAGAAGTTGAAATTGCAGGAGATAATTTATAGCCTCGTCTGGTTCTGTTAGACGAATAACTTCGCTGAGTTTTGCCCACTTGTCATCAACAGTGAGAACAGACTCCGTTTCTGTTAAGTGTTTCTCGATCGGTTCAATAAGTTTGGGATAGAAGAGTTTCTCGTAAGACTCCAGTCCCTTAGAATGTTTGAACTCGAAGGCGGGTAAATACTGATACTTCCAAGTCTCGTGAGTCTTAAAGAAACCAATCGCATATAAAGCGAGCTTAGTTACTTCTTCGAGAATCCAATGGTTCCATTTTGCTTCGTAGTTTAAAGCCTCGCGGCCCGGTTGCACAAGGAAGTCTGCCTGAATTGGAAACTTGGCTCCGCTTTTTGCTTCGCCAAGTGGAAGGAAAGAATATACTCCTCCGTACATCGCCCCGGCTTCATCAGGTGCAAGATTACCGTTCTTGTCCAAGGCAAAACCAATGGCGATTTCTCGTTGAGTAACGTTGGCTCGGTATTCCTGTGTTAGCCTGTCGTCTTTTACCCATTCGGGAACTGTGATGTTTTGGCGGAAAAATTTGAATCGTCGTTCCTCTCCATCACTTCTGAGAGTGGAAATCCTTTCTTGGTTCTCCCCGAGGTTTTCGAGTGTCCCGTGTTCTCCTGACATCTCATCTATGATTTCAATTTTTCTAAGCCAACGAAGAAAAAGGTAGAGTTCAAGACGAATCTTTTTGATTTCTTCAATGATTCGTGAGGTATCAGTACCTTCACGGAAAGGAATGACAAAAGTTGTTTTTGATTGGTCAATGGGTTCTGAAGGCTTATCAATCCAGATTGGGATGACGTGCCACGGAGTGGAACTTGGATCAGTCCAACATGTTCTATCGAATTTGAATTGAAAGCCATTGGAGTAGATTTCAGGTCGATCGGTGATCTTAAGAACCGACTTAAATCCAATACCGAGGTATCCAAGAAAACCTTGTTCTGGTTTCTTGGACGAGCGAATACCTGATATTGCCTTCACATCATTTTCATTGAAGGGCCGCCCATTGTGGGAAATTTTCACTCGCTGTTGGTTTATTCTAATCTCAAAGTTGCCCGGCTGGGATACGTCTAAGCCGGAGTCCTCTGCGTTCTGAATAAGCTCAAGTATGAACCCGGAACTCCTCGTAAATACAACCTGAGAGATAAGTCGCAGAGCATTGACATAATCATCCCAAATATGAGTTTCTCGGGCATCCTCGATTTCCTTCCGGATGTTATCGACCACCTCTTTGGCATTGATAATAGTAATAGTATTGAATGTTGTATCCATAACTTCTCTGATCGCAAATAACCGCAACTACCAATGATTATATAGTCTATAAAACAGGTCAATGCCTATCGACCGGACTGCGAACGTCGCCTGCATCCGGCCGGTTAGGCCATGCTAGATGGCCTTGTATTAAATGGCCTAAGGAAAAAAGAATCATTGAACTTGTCAAAGTTGATATTTACATCCTTGCACATCGCCTTATGTAATTTCAATAACTCATCTTCAGAAGCTTGTCTATCAGTGACTCTCTGGTGATATGCACGCAGCGTAGATATAACCTCTTCTGATTCATGGAAAACAACAAAGATTTCATTAATGGCTCTGCTAAATTCATCACCTTTGAGATCATACCGATTGGAGAAAAAACGTTTGAATGTATCAATCTTCGTTCGCCGTTTTTCATGATGGCGGTAATATGCTGCAGAGATAATTACTCCAACGATACCTGACAATAGGGATGAAACTACTGTCACTATAATTGCTGTAGTATTCATTCTTTATTTGTCTCCTAATCTCCTTGCCTAACAATAATTACACGGTCTTTTCTTTAATTTCTGCCACCTGTGTATTAAGAATATTACGCATCATTATGAATGAGAATTTAACTCCATCCTTTTCACTAATGATATCTTTCAAATAAATTTTGTCATCTCCATAGATACTAGGAAAATTGATACTTAAATATGTCATTTGTTTCTTTTTCTGTTCCCAAAATCTATACTTAACTTCAGCTTTGCCTTGATACTTTTTAATAAACCTGTCTATTGATCGACCTTGTTGGTTCCAGTTTACAAGAGTCTTGTTTAGCCACACCTTGTCCCATGTTTCGAATAAAGGAAAATGGGCTAATACGTTCCGCACAAATTTGAATAGCTCTCCACCAATCTCAGCCTCCATCGGTGGTCTCATTGTTTTCATAGCATTTAGTACATGCCTCAAAGGCTCATAATTTAGCAGTTCCGCATAGACTGAAAATCCATGAGATACTTTTGAAAATCTTTGCCAGTCGTCCAAATTCCAAAAGCTATCGCTCATTACCTCTTCGAAGAGATCATAGAACCGATTATATGATAGCTTCAGAAAGAGCTCTTCCGCTTCATTCGGTTTTAGATTCTCGTAACTCAATTTCGAGTTCATTGCTTATCAAGCCATAACAATGTTTATACAGTCTGCATAAAACGGGAAACAATATTCGTCGCTCGTATATCGTATATCGTATTTAGTATATCGTATGTCGTATTTAGTAAATAATAAATCCCAACTCTCGTCTTTCATCAAATCTCTTGCGTTTCTCCTAGGGAGTCCTTATGACAACAAATTACGTCCTCTTGTCTGCCGAAGCCCTCGGCGAAGGCGGAAGCATCGAGAATCATTTTACCCCCAAAATCCGACAAACAAAACCAAAAAAACAGTAGGCAAATCCATCCTAATCTG
>CAZKOQ010000051.1:0-13709 GCA_964554425.1 uncultured Pirellulales bacterium
TAATCGAAGAGTCGTCGAAGGTCAGATACTGTTTCGTATGGTTGCCCCAGATAACGTGGTCCATATACACAGCGGCATGGTCTGCCTTGACAGCACAGGAGCCGGAATCGGAGTATTCCATATCGACATAAGCGATTCGACTTTCTTGTAGTGTATTCAAGAACTGGAGTCCCGCCCAGTTGCCGGCGCCTGGGGTTTTGGTGAGACGAATTCGCGCAAACTGAGTGCCTTCTGCTACCAGCCGACCGTTTACGGTAATGCCTTTATCGGCATCAAAAAACAGCGTTGTTCCCGGCTGGATTGTCAGAGTAACGCTGGCCGGCACGGTAATGTTATCTGTCACGTGCCACGGGCCGGAGGTAGCATCGAGAGTTCTATTGGTCGCGAGCGTGCCAGAAATATCAACATCGCCACCATCATCATACCAGATATCGATATACCCGTGTTCAATCTCATTGCCTGTGCCGTTGGGTCCATCAAAGGTCTGAACTATGACACGATTGATGCCGGGATTAAGAGTTACGCCGCTGATTGACCAGGTTGCATTCCTTGGCGACCAGGTTGTCAGTCGGTTGTTCACCCGCAGAGAGCGGGTCGTAACAGCATCCGCTTGCCCGTAAAGTGCAACTGTGCTGCTGGCAGTCTGATGGTAACCAGAGACAACCGGCAGGTTGGCATCAATTGTCAACTGGGATGGAATCAGCGACAGCACGTATGTATTACGCCGCACAATAAAATCCTTTATATCATCGATTGCGCCGGACGGGACCCAACTGCCGAGAAGCTCATCAAGGAGTGGATTTATTTGCTCAGGGGAGAAAGTGGTAGCGATAAGGTCTCTCAAGTGGAAATAATAACGCGGCATAAACTGCGGATGCTCAACAAAACGTTTCATCGACGGAACATTTGTTACATCCAGAATCGGGTCATTGTAATTTCCGGTGTTCTGGCCCATCCCAAATATCGAATCCAGGTCGTGTT
Source organism: uncultured Pirellulales bacterium (assembly GCA_964554425.1). Taxonomy (GTDB): domain Bacteria; phylum Planctomycetota; class Phycisphaerae; order Sedimentisphaerales; family Anaerobacaceae; genus CAYWXK01. The sequence goes on from CAZKOQ010000051.1 coordinate 982, forward strand.
GAATCAGGACAAACCGCCGGTCGATTGTGCCCGAATAGATGAAGTAATCGTCGCCGTTGCCGTTGGCAAGAGTGGTCTCTTTGTTATTGAGCAATACGTTGACGGCGATGTGGCGGAGCCACTGCTCGGTGTTGATAACTCGATTGACCTCCTGGACGTAAGTAGCATCCGGCTCATTAGAGAGAACATCGCACAGCTCTATCAGGTCCGACCAATCATCATCTGCGGTATTGGTCTCCTTGAAGTAGTTGTTACGATATGGAGCCGGGTTGGCACCCTCATAACGCAAGTCTGCCTGATGAGTGACGCGCATACATTGGTAAGTATTGCCGGCGTCGTCATCAGGGTAATGGTTTGCAATAAAATCACTGTCAACAACCTCCAAATGGACATAGGAACGATACATTCTTGCGCCTGATTCGGCAAAGTTCTGCCCATTAACCCTTACCTGAATAGCGGTAGCATTGCACTGTGCAAGACCTGCCTTTTGAAACAAAGTATTGGCTGCCAACTGCAGATATGGATATTCTTTATTGAGATTAATCGCGGTTACATCCTTCCATGGCCGGTCGTGGACAAAGTTCACCCGATAGTTGTTCGGAAACTGACGTCGCGTGCCGTGACCGCGATCGCGAACCCCGACATTGTAATGCAGTATCATATCAATGCCATCTACGCTGATAAACGTAGCGTTCATCTGGCAGTTGGGGCCCTCAAGAGTGCTGTTGGCCACGATGTCTCTGAGCCGGTCTTTTTCTGCGTTGGTCATAATAATGTAGTAAATCGGCTGGCTGCCGGGCGCCCAGACTTCATCGCTGTTGAAGTTTTGGTCAACCTGATAGAGCAGATTTGTTACCTTCTCCGGTGTGCCGTTGATTAAGCTCGGCGCCGGCCAGGTGCGGGTATTATTGCCGCTGTCGTATGCCTCAACAAAAAACTCAATGATGGTATTATGCAAATGAGCAGGTATTTGTGCACCGTAAATTCCGTCACCTGCCTGCCCGTCGCCGTGCGCACCATCGTCAAGCATCGGCACATCGTTGTAATCATTGGGGTCATAGTGGGGATAAATATTTTTGCTATACACCGAGCGGTCAACGCGATAGTGCAACGTCGCTGCCACGCCGGTTGCATTCTCGTCAATAAGGCGAGCCGTTACCGTTACAGAATCATTCGGACCGGCAATAATTGGAAAATGCTCGACATCGACAATCAATGGAGCAATCTGTCCGCTGATAACGGTATTGACTGCGCCTGGTGTGCCGTCGTTGACATCGCTTGTCTTCCAGTTCTGGCCGTATTCATTGGGCATCGCCGGATTGACCAGCTCGAGCGATTTGCCCTTGCCATCGTGCCCAGACGCCCACTCCCAGCCGCGGTAACCGATATCCAAAGGCCCAAGCACTCGGACGCTCCAATCGCCCTGGTCAGCGTAGTCAACATAGTCAATCATCACACCTGCGTCATCAGCCAACTGAATATCTTCGCCTGAATTGGCCAGCCGGCCATTCCAGCCGCCAACGACATTAATAACAGACGGATACTTGGCCTTGAAGGCATTTACATCGGCGGCCACAACAAGGTAGCTGCCGGCATTCATCGTTACATCCGGAAAGACAAAGTCCACACCTTCCGTAAATTGCCAGCCGGCCAACCTGACCGATGCTGAGCCGCGATTGTATAGCTCAATGTATTCCAAGCCCCTATTCTCCGGCTCATAAAGCTTATTGGTTTCGTCCCACAAATGATAAGGATGATACATAATCTCGTTAATGATAACTGCAATAGGTTCGCCTCGGTTGGGTCTGCGAGGGGTAGGACTATCAAAGACCTGCCAGTTGTCGTTGGCATCGGGCAGCCGGCCATAAGACTTATTTTGCTGCTGCGAACCGAATTCGATACTATCAATCAGATTCTCATCGGCATCATAGAGCCCTACATCCTCGCCGCCTCCATCGAGGGCGAAGCGGACGTGAAGAAGCCCCTCTGTAATCTCATTATCAGCCCAGACCAATAGATACCCCCCTGCGGCAATGGTGGTCAGGGCAGGGTTGGTATTCGGGATTTGCCACCTGGGGCCGGCATCGAGGTCATCCGTCATCCACATACCGCCTATGTTAATGGCCTCATCGCCATAGTTGTAAATCTCAATCCAGTCGTCGGAGTCGCCCCATTCATCGCGGATTCCGCTGGCGCTATTGTTCCTGGCCATAAGTTCGTTGATGACCAAAGTAATTTTCCTATTGTCAAGCAGCCAATTGTCTGCCAGCAGTGTGAAGTCGGAGATGTTCACGATTCCTGCGCCGTTGATGTTGGCTTCGCAGTTGGAGGCGGTGCAGTTAGGGTCGAGCCAGTGGTCGGCGAAGATTTGCAGGTCTGTGATATTTACCTGATTGTCTTCATTGAGGTCGCCTATTGGGTAGGACTGTGCAACAGCCGCACAGGCCAAAGACACAATGAGCGCAAAAAAAAGCATCCATATTTTCATAGTTTCGGACAGGTTCCTTTCTCCGGCATTATCGGCGGCGAAGTCACTTATGGTTAGCAATTTGTTTTTCGTTGTCTGAGGACCTTAACAAAATCATTATTACGGTATAACAGTTTATTAGTATTATAACATAAAAGCGGTTATACATCAATACTTACGGTCTCCGCATTTGTTCACTTACAAAGATAAGTCATTCACTGGCAATATGTTGCGGTTCTTGTGGATTGTTCAAAACGCGGATAAAGAAACTTGGGGGACAAGGATGTGACGGCCACGACAGGGTATTATCGTGACTTCCTGACCTCTTCCTTGATTCGCTGTATGTGGCCGCGTCCGAGGCCCTTTACTTCGCAGCCAAGCTCGAAATATCGGCGGACTTTCTGGTCGTCCAGTATGCCACAGCAATCAATCACTGCCAATGGCGCGCCGGCCCATTCGACTATCTTGTCGGTATCAAGCTGAAGATAGGGCTGGTGAGGCACGGCAATGATGAGCGCCTGAACACCTTTGAGGGCGGCTGGGAGGTCGTGCTGGACGCGGATATTGACCAGGTCATCCTGACTGCGGAAGAACCTTGCCAAAGAATGGCCGGGGGCAGGGTAAGAATCCTGGTTTTCCAGCTCATACCAGTGCTCGACATAAGGGTCGTGGACTCGCAATTCGGCGCCCATCTCAGTTAGCTTGCGGACGACTACTTCGGAACCGCTGTAACGCGTGTCGCCGACATCCTGGCGATAGCTTGCACCGCACAAAAGAATGGTAGCGCCGGCTATCTGGCGGCCCATATTTCGGAGTGCGTCTCTGGTTAAGGTTGCGACGTGAAGGCCTCGGGTGTCATTTATGTCGATTGCCAATGGGGTTATCTTGAATATGTCGTCTTCGAATCCGAGGATATGCTTATATGCCCAGTAGCCCAGCCCGCCGTCTTTGGGCAAGCAATATCCGCCGATACCGGGGCCGGGAAAAATGATGTTGCTGTGAGTAGGCCGGACTTTTATTGCGTTGATGACTTTAATGAGGTCCACGCCGTTTCGTTCCGCAAACAAACTCCACTCATCGAGGAATGCCAGCAGCGTAGCGCGGAAAGAGTTCTCGACAATTTTGGTTGTCTCCGATTCGACGGGGCGGTCCATAACAGTCAAAGGAAATTGCCTGGTGTTGAGGACCTCGGTCAGGAATTTCTCGACGCGCTGTCGCGCTTCTGTGTTGCAGCCGGAACAGACCCGCCAGAAGTCGCGTATTGACGAGACGTATTGCCGGCCGGGCATAACTCGCTCAAAGCTGTGAGCAAGCAGCGGCTCAGAATCCATATTACGTGCGGCAAAGGCCCTTTTGAGGATGGGCCAGGCGATAAACTCCGTTGTGCCCGGCGCGACGGTTGTTTCAATCAGCGTCAGGCAGTTTGGCGGGATTTTTTCGCCGATAATTTTGATAGTTGCCTCGAGGGCAGCCATTTCCACTTTGCCGGTCCGCATATTTCCGAGGTCATTTTTTGTGTAGTCACACTGGACATCCACGACGACGCAATCGGCCAGCTTGAGGCAGTCGCTATTGTAGGTGGCGATGAGCGTTTTTTTCTCCAGCACGCAACGGGCAATCATCGGGGCAACCTCGGGGTCCTCGGCCTTTACCGGGGACTTGCCCTGGTTAAGCAGCGGGATTTTCCAGTAGCTTCGCGGGCTGGGCCGCTGGCAGCCGATAACAAATTTGCCTGGTTTGCCGGTTTTCTTATCGACGGTATCGGCAATAATAGCAGCCATAACGACACCGACAAAGCCGACACCCATCACAACAACGATTTCTTTGCCCTCTTTGCGGGCCTGGTCTGCCAAGGCCTGGATGCGTCTGAACTCCGCAGGGTATTCGTTCTCCTGTGGGATGGGGAATCTTTCACCGGTTGGGGCTGCTGAATACTCAGTCATTATTAAGACCTTTCCTAACTGCCGGTTCTCATTTTTCTGTGGATTTTGCTGAAAAAATTGCCAGGATTTCAAACTGACACAAAACGACAGATGGAAAGTTTATCAGGAATGCGTTTCTAATCAAGGTTTTTCTGGACAGCCCGCCCGAAGAAAGCACACAGGGTCATTTTTCTTTGAATAAAAGTGCGAAAAATGTTATAATTACGTCAGAAATTCGGCTTACCCGCCGCAACTTAGCATAGGTTCTCCAAAGTCGGCTCGGTGGGCCCGCCACTATGTCCTGGCGGGGAGGGTCGGTAATGGCAAAAGGCAGCTTAAAAAAATTAGGCATTATTTTATTGGTTTTAACCCTTAGGAGCGCCGTCCTATCGGCGGGTGAAGCGCTCAGATACCCCTGTTATCTCATAGAAGCTTATGATGCCGACCCTCCCTTTGTGGACTGCTGGACAGGCGGCGACCTTGACGGCCGATGGCCGGCGCCTGTGGTTCCCAAACAGTGGCTTGTGGGGCCTCCGCCATCAGATGGCTCCTGCGTTACCCTGCCCCCTGACCATTGGGTAGAGCTGGCGTTTCCCGGCAGAATTGTCGATGGTCCAGGCGACGACATTATCATCCTTGAGCTTGGCCAATGCGGCGAGGAGGCGCTGGTCTTTATTACGGATGGAATGGGCCAGGAATATCTGCTTGATAAGATTGCTGCCGGTGACTCCGGCGAACAGACGCCGACCGTAATCGGTCTTAACATTGCCAATATCTCTTTCCCGTTCAAACCCTGCGCAGTGCGCATCCTGGGAATGGACCAAAAAGGAGGTCTGCCAGGGTTTGATGTAGGCAGCATTCAAGCGAGAACCAGCACAGATTGCGGCAAGAGCGCCTGCAATCCATATCCGCCGGATGGTGCGGAAGATGTGCAACCGGATACGGTGCTTAGCTGGTCGCCGGGAAGCTCTGCGGAAAAACATAGGGTTTATTTTGGGACAAGTATAGCTGATGTCCATAGCAATGCCTCACCAGTTAGCAACCCCCCTCAGCCGCAGGATGCAAACAGCTTCGACCCGATAATGCTTTACTTAGGCCAGAAGTATTACTGGCGAGTGGATGAAGTCAATTCAGCCGACCCGAATAGTCCCTGGACGGGTAACATCTGGAGCTTCAAGGTAGCTGACCGCATTGTTATAGACGATTTCGAATCCTACAACATCGGAAGTAATAAAATATACAATACGTGGCTATCGGTGGGACAGGCGGGCGTGGACCTTTCAACCGGCCCCGTTTATAGATGCGGGCATTCGATGGTGGTGAATTACTATTACGACGACTATTTTTATTCCGAGGTGATAAAGACGTTTGGCTCCCCTCAAGATTGGGCTTCGGCCGGCGCCAGGGTGTTGGAGCTATTCTTTCGCGGCAATGTGGATAACCTGACCGATGGGTTAATGATGTATCTGAGCTTAAGTGACGCCAAAGACAGTGCATTCGTGCAATATGTTGGGGATAGCAATGACTTCAAAAAAGAGACCTGGCGGGTCTGGAGAATCGACCTGCTGGACTTCGCAGATATAGACCTAAATCACGTTACGGATATTTGCATCGGGATTTGTCAGGACCGAACAAAGCCCTCTGGCTATGGTGCAGGCAAGATATATTTTGATGACATTATGTTGTATCCGCGAATGTGCTTTGAGGAGAATAGGCCGGCGGCGGATTTCACCGGCGACTGCACCGTTGACCTCGAAGAGCTCCAGGAATTGGCATATAGCTGGCTTGATACAGGATATAACGTTTATCAGGTGACAGAACCCAATGAGCCGGTTGCGTGGTATAAGTTCGATGGCAACACGCAGGATAGCGCCGGCAGCGCACACGGCGACCCCTGCGGCAGCCCAAGTTATGTCAGCGGTGTGTATGGCCAGGCAATCCGATTCGACGGCTACAAGGACTATGTGGTTATAGCGAACGCCAATGAAATTTTCTCCAAAATCGACACGCAGATTACCATCGGCTTCTGGCAATATGGCAGCGACTCGCCGCATCTTACTGACACCGTTTGCTGCTCAAACTATGTTTACGGCGCTGCCGGCCCCGCGATAGCCATCAACCTCGGATGCTGGAGGAGGCCGAGCAAATTCAACTGGGACTCTGGCTTCCCCTGGTCTCTTGGTGGACGATTGAGTGCAAACCACCGATACAAAAGCGAATGGGCCGGCAGGTGGAACCACTGGGCATTCATCAGAAACAACGGCTGGCTGGAGGTCTTTCTAAATGGTGCGCTTTACGATAACCGTGCGGACGCAAACTCACTCATATCAGGGATTACGTCATTTACAATCGGCACGGGCTGGTATGGCGGGTATGATGGATTGCTCGACGATTTTAGAATCTACGATTATGCCCTGTCGCAGCCCCAGGTTGCATACATAGCCACAAACGGCACTGGTATTTTTGACCAGACCTTAATGTCGCCGGCCGATTTATTTGAGGATGGAAAAATCAACTTCAAAGACTTCGCTCTCCTTGCCGATGAATGGCTCGCCAAACACCTCTGGCCATAAGCACAAAAGTAAATCGGCGGTCCAAATTCGCAAAATTCCACTTCGCTTATGAAAACGAATTGTGATTTTATTCCATTCCAAGTTTGGCCTTTATCGCAGCCAATTCCGATTTAAGCTGCCCATTCTCCTGCTTCAACTCAAAAACACACTGCCGCAGCCATGCCACTTTCATACTTTCATCGCTCGCCAATTCTTGATGGGTCTGGTAAATGCGTCTTGTTATGTTGCATTGTAGCTCCTCGTTCCAGACCTCTTTTTCTGTATATTTGTCGTAATCCTTTACAGTCACATGTGCCTGTAAAAATACAGGGTCTGCTTCGTGATTATATTCTTTTTCTCCGGTAGCGCTTAGTTTTATCGTCCTTGAATTGTCTTCCGAATGGTCTAGCGCCCTCCCATATTTATCTTTATCATAAAAACTGGATAGGGAACGGCAACCCAAAGAATAGACATATCCCTCAACACGTAAATCTCCGCTGTAAATGTTCACCTTAGGTTCCCCAGCAGTGACACTTTCGACTCTAAAATCTACACTACCAAACCCGACAGCGAAGCTGTCTTGTACATTATTGGTAAAACTCTTCCCAAGAGCAAAAGTATACATTGCCGGTCCTGCCGTTGTGCTATATCCTATTGCCGTGCTGTAATGTCCCTTGGATTCGGCATTCTGGCCCATCGCCATACTGGCACCTCCTGTTGCCTTTGTGCCCATTCCCATCGCAACGCTGCAAGACCCACTTGCAGTTGTCAATATTCCCATTGCTGCGCTGCCATCTCCGTTTGCTGCTGTCGACCATCCCATTGATGTGCTATACAATCCGTATGCGGTTGTTTCATATCCCATGGATGTGCTGTAATCACCAGGTGCGGCTGTGCAGTATCCCATTGCTGTGCCACATAATCCATCTGCCGATGTACCGTATCCGGTTGACGTGCTCCAATCTCCCAATGCTATTGTTTGCTCTCCGAACGCTACTGCTCGTGTCCCTACTGCTGTGCAGTCTGTGGATTTGAATATCTCACCCTCTATCGTTCCTTCTTTAACTACGACATCTCCGCCAATAACCGCACTTAAAGCAACCATAACTAAAACCAAAACACACGCTGCCATCTTACTTTTTACCGCCAGCTTCATTTTAATCACCTTTTCCCTTTCTATTCTTAATTTATGGCTGAATATTCTCACGCAGTTCACCTGTTAAACACAGGTTTCCGACAAAATTGATATAGCTAACATTTTTGTCAGATTTGTTTCGAATAATAAACGCATTTGATGTCGGTTCACAGCTTGCGCACATCTTTTGCCAGTTGCCTTCGATGAATAGATTGCCCTGGTTGTCGAAATAACCTACTATATCGCCGCTGTCATCCTGTATTATAAATGAGTTTTCAGGTGCGTTTCCTATCAATTGTCCCCAGGTTAATTCGCCGGTTAGAATAAGATTTCCACAGCGGTCAAACCAAGCCACCGATTCGCCCAGAGCGTTCTTTACACAAAACGCCCCGTCCAATTGCCAAAGTTCGGTGATATTTCCGTTAATATAGCTCGGGTCATAATCATCTGGTGGGTCAATGCCATTCGGATTGAAAAGAACAGTGGCACGATTTGCTTTCAAGGTCCCATTTTCATTGTTAAGCAGATATTCGTATCCGACCGTCTGCTCACCTGCCGGGACTCTTTTCGTATTTATCCTCGAACAACCCAATACTTCTACCGTTCCGCCTCCGCGAACGCAGACTCCATCGACCATTATATCCGCACCATCGTCGTCCTCCTCCGGCGTCCCATTGTCGTCCTCGGTCCCTATAACATTTATTGTACAATCACGCACAACTGCGTTTCCCGGGTAGCTACCACCACCACCCGGCCAGTCTGTCCAAGGGAGCCCGCTCAGGATTCCACAAGCTCGCAAGTGTGATGCTTGCGGGTGATGATCTGGGTTTGTATCATATTTTGTTCTCATTTCGAGGTTTATCTCGCTGTCCAATATTTCCACATAGTCATTTGCCTGCAATGTCAGCCGGATGCCAACGAATCCATAATCATTATTAGAACCGGCTGCACTTTGAGATCTTCCGTTTATAATTACGCGCTCAATAGTCCCTGATGCCGCTGCTGAAATGCCGCTGGGCAACTGTCCAACCCACGACCAAGTCGGAGTTAACACACAATCCGAGATTGAGAACGGTCCCCTTACAATGATACAGGGGTAATAGTAGCATTTCGCGACCGTACACCCGCTCACAACAAGACCCGCCGCACTACCATTGATAGCGGGCCCGTGTCCTGTTAGCAGAATGCAGTCTCTTATCTCGCCATACCCGTTCATACCCACAGACGTCTGAACATAATGGCCAGGGTGTGCGCTCCCAAACCAGTTTTCGACCGTCAAACCCTCCAAAACGTTATTTCCTTTGCAATCTACACCATAGCGACCGATGTGCCGCTGATAACTAATGCCGTACTGCGTCGGTGGTGAGCTATGAATTATCTTGACTTCCTCCGATCCCGACGTGGGCTTTCTCAAGTCGCAGTTGACGGGCAGACTATTGCAGCCCAGGTTAAACCAATGTTCCTGACCATCCCCATCTGGGGGAGGCGGTGCCGTGAGCTTATACGGATCGTTAAGTTGCTCCTCGTAAGTTCCGGGATAGACCCAGATGCAGGCCAGGTCATCAGGACTGGATCGATTATCGTTCACATATTCTATGGCCGCATTGATTGTGGAGAAGTCATAACTTTCCCCCGGTCCTACAGTTACTTCATATTCGTAGAGCCTCTCCGCTGACGATGAGCTCAGCGTACACAGCAACAACACAACTGAGACAAAACCAGTCTCTCCTTTTCTTGACATTCTCAACCTCCTTTCATCTGCTTGAGTTCTCTACCTTTGTTCGTTTCCGCAGTAAGCTTATAATACCCAACCCAAGGAATAAGGCCGTCCCCGGCTCAGGAATCAAATTTATATTCGGTGTCACAGCCGGGTCCGGTATATCTATAATCTCAATTGGTGTTCCATCGAATCCTACACCCGTAAGTCTGCTGACCCATCTCGTCCCCCACACGGGACTATCTTCGACCCACCACCAATGCGGGTCAAATACAAACCCATAGCCATAAATATTTACCGTGGCTGATGGCCAAGCACCAAATCCCCAGCCATACCCTATGTTTCCGCCATATATGTTCGTTGTAGAATTCCCAGAAGCCCAGAAGCTCATAAAACTTCCCCCATGAACGTTCACAGTGGTAGAATTCCATGCTCCAAAAAATATATTAATATCACCGCCATAGACGTTCAATGTGCTTGAATGAAACAAATCAAAATAAGCAGAGCTCCCACCAGTGAACCCACCTCCCTCGTAGAGATTAATCGTGCTTTCGTCTTGAGCACTAATGGTCGTTTCTCCAAACGACTCCCAATTACCAGCCCCTCCACCAGAAACGTTGACTATGCTCGAGTTGTGTGTGTGAAGAAACTCCACAAGTCCACCAGAAATATTAACGGTGCTTGTGTCATACGTATACAGGCCGGTATCAACATCCGGTGACCTGCCTACGTAACCACCGCTCATATTTACTGTCGTATGCGAAGGTGGCGTATCGTAAACCTCGACCCTATCGTAGCCGTCCCCCTGTTGGATAACTCCATCGGAGTAAAATATCTTAACTGTATTACCCAGAACTCCACTTTCGCAGAACAATACCATTGCAATTGCCAGGAAACCTGCTGAGATTTCTGTTTTTAGCTTCATTTCCCCATCTCCTTCAAATAGGTCTTCCTTCAAGACAGATAGCAAATATCAACAGGTGTGTTTTTCTTATATTTATCTCTATGTAATTATTATTTAACCAGATTGAACCACCATTGTCAAACAAAAAAATGGAAAAACCTTGTTAGGTAACACGCCGTGATGACTAAGGACTGCCACCATTTTCTTCAACGGTATCTTTTTCACTCAAAGTTGAACGATTGTAGTCGCCTCCCAAAAATTTATCTATCGTGGAAATTACGGTATTTTGCATAATTTTTGAAAAAATCTTCTCCTGGCATGTTTCACAAACCACTGGTCACAAATCACCACTCACCACTCACAAATCACACGCGAGAATTTTTGTAAAAAATTTCGCGTTTTGCCCTTGACTTTTCAACCCCCATTTTTGCCCTGATTTTAAGGGTAGCTGATTTTCTGTGTTAATCTGCGCAATCTGTGGTTGAATTTTTGTCTTTTGCCCGCTTCCAGAAGAATTGCCCCATTATTATATGCGGCGAAATCTTATCCTCAGGCATAATTTCACTAACGGCTCTAACATTCGAAAGAACTGCAATCTCACCTGCTTTATCCGAAGGGATAGAAGCAAACCAGGCATTATTTGGAATATAAGACAACAATTTAACCCCTTGACGCCCAAGCTCTCTCCTTTCTTTAACTGTGGGAATATGATGCAGTTGTAGAATGACGTGAGCTTTTCCTGGAACTGCCTCTATCGCTGCCTTTGTATCAGCGCTTATCCCTGGCTTCGGAGTGAATTGCCTGGATTTAAGAAGGATATCGTAATTTCCAAACGATACAGTTGCCCTTAGCAACATTAGGGACAATATTAGTAAACCGATTCCCTTTCGCATTGTTTCGCTCCTTCAACAATAATACTAATTATTCCCTTTTTTCTCCAAATTTATCATTTATGGTTGATACCACGGTTCCATCTGTAACCACTCCTCCGCAATTTTCCCCAAATCCAGAAAATCTATTAAGTCTCCCTCTGTAATGTTAACTGATAACCCGTCTTGCAGCCAATAGTTGGCAAGAATAGTAAAATCCCGCAAATTAACTATCCCGTCATGCTGTATATCAGCATTTAGAACCGGCAGACCAGACATCACCCAGATATCGCCTTTGTAGTGATATGCGATTTTATTTCCGTCCGGCGACCACGTCGGTCTTCGACGTAATATCCCTAAAGAAAAAAAGTTATATTCCCATTCATCGAAGGTCATCCTCTCCAGATTACTTCCATCACTATCCATCATATAAAGGTCAGGAAAATATGTCATGTTATCCGGGGTAATGTCAGCTATTTCGATGCTGAATACTATTTTATTGCCATTTGGCGACCACGCAGGCTCATAGCCGCCACCACCGTATAGTATTGCTTGGTCACTACCATCAGCGTTCATGATACTAATTCCATTCTTTGAATATACAATCTTTCTCCCATCTGATGACCAGGAAGGGTAACGACCATTTGCCAGAGTTAACACTTCGGGGTAAAATGGGTCTATTATATACACATATATGGTTGCATTCCAATATGGGTCGTAAAAAAGGATTTTATCCTGATTATATCGCCATGCAGGAGCCCTTTCGTCCCCACTACGGTGGGTTAATTCCAGTTGCTGATTTCCATCAGCGTCCATAATCCAAATATCATAATGACCCAACCGCCGATTAGAACTAAAAACTATCTTGCTTCCATCAGGTGACCAGTCTGGCTCTATATCATCGCAGGAATTATAAGTCAATCTTTGTTGACCACTTTCGTTTGCATCCATTACATAGATTTCTCTGTTTCCATCTCTATCTGATACAAAAGCGATTTTACTTCCATCCGGGCTCCAGGCCGGCTGGATCTCATTACTTGCTTCAAAAGTCAACTGTGTAATTTCATACGCCTCTGCATTTGTCAATATCGCTATAATAACCAAACCAATTGCTGCTAAGTAGATATGCCTCTTGAACCTGCTTTTCGCTATCCTGCTCATT
>CAZKOQ010000052.1:0-13615 GCA_964554425.1 uncultured Pirellulales bacterium
CGTGCTGGTTCATACTGTATGTAGCCTACATAAGACAGAAACCGCGATGGATTATCGTTGCCTGCCAGCCGTTCCACGGTCTGGCTTACGTGCTGTTCGTCATCGTCGGCCAGATATTCGCGAACAATCTGGCGTCCGATGAAATACGAGGCTCCGTGCAGTCTTTGCTCTTTGCCGCGACCACCGGCGTGGGACTGTTCCTCGGGACACAGTTCGCCGGCTTTGTGATGGACAAATTCAGACAGGAAGGCAAATTCAACTGGCGGGCAATCTTTCTTATGCCCTGCACAATTGCTCTCGTGTGCATTATAGTCTTTATGCTGTCTTTCAAAGGATAAGGCAGGCGAACAAGGTCTGCAATTTTGCGCGAAACCGATAGAACTCTATACGGTGAATTTGTGGAATTCCCGGATAAGCAAATTCGTGTATTTGCCGGGCGCACCATCAGCAATTACATTACCATCAAATTTCACCACCGGCACAATGTCTTTTGTGGTTACGGCGATGAAAAGCTCATCTGCACCGCTTGCGTGCCCGGAGGTCAAGGATTTTTCAATTACTTTTAATCCAATATTTTCGGCTGCCTTGATAACGAATTTGCGGGTGATTGAGGGCAAGATATTGGCTGTCAGTGGAGCGGTTTGCAGTGTCTTTTTGAAGATTGCAAAGAAGGCGGAGCTTGAGCCCTCGGTTATAAAACCCTGCTCATCGATGAGTATCGCCTCGTCACAACTTTTTTTTGCGGCATCCAGGCGGGCAAGGACATTGGCTAAGAGATTTAACGACTTTATGTCGCACCTTTTCCATCGCCAATCGGGATGTGTCGAGACGGCAATTCCTTTATTCTTTACTTGTGTATCATCGGCCAGCTCACTGATAGTTAGAAAGAAAGTGGGTTTTAAGTTTGCATCGCCGACGTGGTCGCGCGGGCCGCAGCCGCGAGTAACGTGAAAATATATCTTGGCGTTGGCAATGCCGGCGGCATCAAAGGCACTGCGAAGACGGGTGCGAATCTGACCGATGTCCACACCGGCTATTGCGATGCCTGATAGACTATTAGCAAATCGCTGCAGGTGTTCTTCGAGGGCAAAGATTTTGCCGTTGTAGCTGCGGAGGACTTCATATACGCCGTCGCCGAAGAAGAGGCCGCGGTCGAGATAGGCCGGCTCAAGGTCTTTAAGCGGCACGATTTTATCCTGTATCATAGCTAATTGCATAGTTCGCATCTCGTATTGCGTCCGCCAGGACTGTTTGGCGGACGGTAAATAGGATACAAAAATATCGTATAATTTGCTTTACAAAAAAAGTCCGGTTACTTACAATACCACAACGGTCTGAATTTTTGAATATTGAAAACAGGAGTTTTTATAGTGTATGCAGTGATTGAACAGGGCGGAAAGCAATACAAGGTCGCCGAGGGCGACCGGCTGAATATTGAGCTGACGGATGTCGAGCCCGATGCCAAGACGATTGAGCTAAAAAAAGTTCTGCTGGTAAGCGACGGCCAGAACGTCAGAATCGGCACGCCATATCTGGAAGGCGTAAAAGTTATTGGGTCATTTAAGAGCACAGCAAAAGAGGCGGTCGTGAAAGGCAAAAAGCTCTACCCGATGCACTTCCGCAGGCGCAAAAGCAGCCGAAAGCGAATTGGTCATCGCCAAAAATACTTAGAAGTAACGATTGGCAAGATAGAGGGGTAATAACTTAAAGAGCGGACTTGTGCTCTGCTATGATTTCTTCGGCCCGGCGGCACCAGGCGGCGGAGCCGTTTTTGGCAAAATACTCGAATGACCGGTCATCAACCAATTTGCCTAAGAGGGCTTTACGTTCGCTCTGGTCCGGAACTTCTTTAATGATGCGTTCCCGAAGTGCCTCCAGCTCGGACAAAAATTCGCCGTGTTGTTCGGTGAAAATTTTTTCAAGCATTTTTCTTATATGGCCTGCATAGGCGGGGCAGTCGCCTTCGGTGCCGATGGCAATCTGAAGATGGCCGCGTTTGACGACAGCCGGCACAAAAAAGTCGCAAAGGTCCGGCTCATCAACGACATTACATAAAATCTCCAGCTCCTGACAATCATTATGAATTTGCTTATTGAGCCGGCGGTCATCGGTTGCAGCTATGGCAAGCACAGCTCCCACCAGATACTCTTTGGAATATTTTGATTTTACCAGCTCGGCTTTATTATCGGCGCAGAGGGCGGTCATCATATCACTTATATGGTCGGCAACGACTACCAAGCGAGCGCCGGCAGCCAGCAGGGCTTGGGCTTTGCGCACCGCCACCGCCCCGCCGCCAACCACGACAGTTCGCCTGCTTGCCAGTTTGAGAAATACAGGATACTTTTCCATAGCGACGTTTTTATATCACATTGGGCTCAAGTGCGATACTTAATTCCGGAAGCACTTTTCAGGGCATTTAATCTCCCGTATACCAATCGGCGAATTGATTTGCGTGCTTAAAGACCGGTAAGAAATGCAGGTTTTTTACAAACGGGCTAAAAGTGCGTTCTTTTGTAACTCGTGCTGGCGCTGCTCTGGAGTAAAAGTGCCGCCGGCTAATTTCTTTACGGATTTTTCCAGTATTTGCTCGATTTTTTCTTTTTCCAAGGCACGGCCGGAAATTGCGACAGATGCTATTATTCTAAGCAGATTGGAGCCAATCAATGCAAAGCCCCCATCAATAAGCAGACGGAGATTATCTTCCTGCTGGGTTTTGACCTCCATAATACCAAGGCCGAGCTTACAAAACATAGGCATATGATTATACAGAATGCCGACCTGACCATCGTGGGCAGGAAATATAACCGAGGTGACCTGGCAATCCAACAGCCGGCCTGAAGGCGAGATTACAACACAGCGAAATGTTCGGTCCGTGTCCGCCATAATTATCACTTAGCTTGTCGCGCGGGCAGAGCTGCTGCTTTAAGGGCGGCGTCTTCGACCGTGCCCACATACATAAAGGCCTCTTCGGGCATAAGGTCACACTTGCCCTGGCAGATTTGCTTGCAGCTTTCGACTGTTTCGGCTTTATCCACGTATTTGCCTTCGAGGCCGGTGAATTGGCGAGTTACTATGAACGGCTGGGAGAAGAATCGCTCGAGCTTTCTGGCGCGCGCGATTATTGTCTGGTCCTGCTTACTTAATTCGCCGACACCGAGGATTGCGATGATGTCCTGAAGGTCCTTATATCTTTGCAGGTATTCCAGAACCGTTTGCGCGACATTGTAATGGTCCTGCCCGACGATATTAGCGTCGAGAATTCGGGATGTGCTTTCGAGGGGGTCAACGGCGGGATAAATTCCTTTTTGTGTTATGGAGCGTTTGAGGACAACAAAAGAATCCAGATGAGTAAAAGTTGTCGCGGGAGCGGGGTCGGTTATGTCATCGGCAGGGACAAAGATTGCCTGGACGGACGTAATTGAGCCGCGTTTAGTGGATGCAATTCTTTCCTGAAGCTGGCCCATTTCGGTGGCAAGCGTGGGCTGGTAGCCGACCGCGGAGGGGATACGCCCCAGGAGGGCAGAAACTTCAGAGCCGGCCTGTGAGAAGCGAAAGATGTTATCAATAAAAAGCAATGTGTCGCCGACGCCGCTTTCACAGAAATATTCTGCCTGTGTCAGGGCGGTAAGAGCGACTCTCAGGCGTGCTCCCGGCGGCTCATTCATCTGGCCAAAGACAAGGCAGGTGTGATTGAGGACGGTGTCGGTGCTGTCGCCGATATGTGTTCGCTGCATTTCAAGCCAGAGGTCATTGCCTTCGCGGGTGCGCTCGCCGACGCCCGCAAAGACGGAGTAACCGCCGTGCTTGGTTGCGATTCTTGCGATAAGCTCCTGAATAATAACGGTCTTGCCGACGCCGGCGCCACCAAAGAGGCCGGTTTTTCCGCCACGGACAAACGGGCAGAGCAAATCAATTACCTTAATTCCGGTTTCAAAGACTTCGGCTTTGACGGAGAGGTCCATCAGCTTAGGCGGCTCGTGGTGTATAGGTCTTTTAGCGGCGGTCTGGACGGGTCCAAGATTGTCGATTGGCTCGCCGAAAAGATTAAAGACCCTGCCGAGCGTTTCCTTTCCTACCGGCACCATAAGCGGCATACCGGTGTCGAAGATATCCATACCACGGCGAAGACCCATTGTGCTGGAAAGCGAGATTGCGCGGATTCTACCGCCACCTAAGTGCTGCTGGACTTCGCCGTAAATTTTAGTCCTGCCATTATCGAAATTTCCCGGTATTTCAAGCGCATTATAGACGCCAGGAATTTGCTCCGGTTCGAACTTAGCGTCGAAGACGCTGCCTATTATCTGGACGAGTTTTCCTTTGTTCATTGTAAGGCCTCGCTTCCGCCGATTATGTCGAGCAATTCCGTTGTTATTTGAGTTTGGCGTTGTCGATTGTATTCGGCGGTAAGCTTTTTTATCATATCCTCGGCGTTGTCGGTTGCGTTTCTCATAGCAGTCATTCGTGCCAGATGCTCACTAATTGCAGCATCCATAAAACAGGTTTGTATGGAGGAGAGAACGAGCATTTCGGCAAGAGTCCCGATTACTTCATCGGGCGAGGGTGAAAGGTAAAAGTCTTCAAATGAAAGCTCCCAGGGCCAGATGACGGTCGCACGGGTCGTCAAATCATCTATCAGCTCAGTGAGCGGCAAGATAGTTAACGTCTGTGCGTGCTGGCTCGAAGCCGAATAATATCGCATATACGCAATACCAAAATAGTCCAGCGAGCCGCTAATATACTGCTTGATAAAATCATCGGCTATTTGACTGAGCTGGGTGTCGGAGGGAATTTCTTCAAGGTCGTGATAAACTTTTGTGGGAATGATGTTATGATAGCCAAGTGTGCTAATCAACCTGCGGGCAGGGGCATAGATATCGAGATTTCGACCCGTTTCTTTAGCAGCGTAGAGATGGGTCTGGACAAGCCGACAGATATATTCATTATAGGCGCCGCAAAGTCCCTTGGTGGAACCGATTGCAAGGATAGCAGAGCGCCCGGAGGAATTTCCTTTCAGGAGCGGATGGTCGATGGGCACCTGGGGTGTAACGAGCAGATACCCTGCCCGTGCGAGGGCATCGTGATAATCAACGATTGCGGTGCGCCTGTCGTGATAGGTCCTGTATTTAGCGGTGGATATCATTTCCATCGTGCGAGTCATTCTGCAGATGTTTTCTACGGCCCGGAGCCGCTGAAGTATTTGTCGTGTTGCAGCCATAAGCTAATCAGGATTTTGCCCTCTGGAGATTTTTGAAGGTTCTTAGCGCCTCGGTTAGTTTTTCGACCAACTGGTCGGTTAGTTTGCCTGTGGCGTTAATTTCGTTAATGTAATCAAGGTGTTCGGCGACAAGCCACTGTAAAAAGCCGGCCTGAAAAGAGACAATTGATTCGATGGGGATTTCGTCAAGCAGTCCGCTCGAACCGGCAAAAATGGTAATCACCTGTTCTCCGACACTCATTGGCGAAAATTGCGGCTGCTTAAGCAATTCGACCATTCGAGCGCCTCTCTCGAGTTGCATCTGAGCTGCCGGGTCAAGCTCCGTGCCGAGGCGGGCGAATTCCTTAAGCTCATTGTAAGCCGCCAGGTCCAGGCGAAGCCGGGCAGCGACTTTCTTCATTGCCTCAACCTGCGCATTTCCACCAACACGGCTGACGCTTGTGCCGACATCGATAGCTGGTCTTATCCCGGCGTGGAACAGGTCTCTGTTAAGGTATATCTGTCCATCGGTAATCGAAATAACATTTGTGGGGATATATGCGGAAATCTGGCCTTCAAGCGTTTCGACCATCGGCAGGGCCGTCAGTGAGCCGCCTCCCAAGGCGTCGGATAGTTTAGCGCTTCGCTCGAGTAATCGGCTATGAATATAGAAGATGTCACCCGGATATGCCTCTCGGCCCGGCGGGCGGCGAAGCAATAGACTTAGCTGGCGATATGCGACGGCGTGCTTGCTCAAATCATCGTAAACGCACAACGTATCACGGTGATGCTCATACATAAAATACTCGGCAAGCGCACAGCCGCTATAAGGAGCGATGTATTGCATCGGGGCGCTATCGGCAGCGGCAGCGGCAATTATGGTTGTGTAATCCATTGCGTTGAATTTTCGCAAGGTGTCAACAACTTCAGCGATGGTCGATTCCTTCTGGCCGATAGCCACATAAATGCAGATTACATCCTGGCCTTTCTGATTTATTATGGTATCGATGGCAATAGCTGTTTTGCCTGTTTTGCGGTCGCCGATGATAAGCTCTCGCTGGCCTCTCCCGATTGGGGTCATCGAGTCGATGCTTTTGATTCCGGTTTGAAGGGGCTGCTTAACCGGTTGTCGCTGAGCTATGCCAGGGGCATCGGACTCAATGAACCTTCGGGCAGGCGTTTTGATAAGTGCACCATCATCAATCGGCTCGCAAAGAGGATTAACCACTCTACCGAGCAGTTCGAAGCCGACGGGGATAGAAAGCACTTGGCCGGTGGCGTGAACATCGGAGCCCTCTTTGACTTTCGTGTAATCGCCGTAAATGACCGCGCCGATAGAATCCTCTTCAAGATTGAACACTTCGCCGCGAATATCATTTTCAAACCGAAGCATTTCGCTGGCCATAGCGTTATCGAGGCCGTAGATTCTGGCGATGCCGTCGCCGACCTCGACGACGCGGCCAATGGTTGAAACATCGAGCTTGTTTTTATATTGGCTTATTTCCTGCTTGAGGATGCTGACAATTTCACTTACATCAAATTTCATCGGCTTTTTCCTGCCTTTTTGGCCGACTCATTATGGCACCAATTGCGCGGCGGAGCCGGCTCCTGATTGAGTTATCTATAACTCTATCGCCGAAACGGATGACTATTCCACCCATAATGGCCGGATTGACATCAATCTGGAGCTTGACCTTATGACCAATGGCAGCGGCCACATCGGCAGAGAGTTTTTCGGCCTGGTCGCCGGCGAGCGGCTCAGAAACAGTAACCTGCACGATTTGAAAGCCGTGGTGGGCTTCCACAATCTCGTTGAATCTATTGACGATTTGAGGCAAAAACACCATACGGTTATGTTGAATTACCACCTTTAAGAAATCCACTGTCAGGTCATTTAACTTTTCTGAAAATATTTTCTGAACCATCTGCTGTTTGTAATCGGGTGAGAAATACGGCGAGACCATTAAGGCGCCAAAGTCTTTTTCCCGAGCCCTAACATTCATTACAATGTCGAGGTCGTCTCTGACAGCGCTAATCATTTTTGAGCTGTCGGCAGGCCCGCCGCACCCCCGCAGCTCCTTGCGAAGCAAGAGCGGGGGTCGGGCAAGCTCAAAAAGCGCTCGTGCATAAACTTCAGCCAAATGGACCCCTGCATCAATTACATTCATAGTTGTGAACCGGCCTGGTCCTGTTTGAGTTTTTCGATTGCCTCGCAGATAAGCCGCTGGTTATCTTCGTGAGTAATTGCACGCCCAAGTATCTCGCTGCTGACAGACAGGAGCATATCGCCGGCATATTGCCATAACTGCTGGGACGCAGCGAGCTGGGCGTACTCGATATCGGCCTGGGTTTTGTGCTTCACGGCGACCGCCTGCTGTGTAGCTTTTTCAATAATCGCGTTTTGCTGCTGATGCGCCTGCTGGGCGGCCTGTTCGATTATTTGCAGACCCTGCTGCTTAGAGTCATCGAGCATCACCTGGGCTTGCCTGCGTGCGTTATCGGCGGCATCCAACTGCTGTTTTATATGCTCCTCTCTATTCTTGAGGGTATTTAGCAGCGGTTTCCAGGCAAACTTGCGTAAAACCAGCAACAGCACCATAAAGGCCGCTACCGTCCAGAGCGCATCGGCGAATGTGCCGCTAAAGATGCCTTTTTCTGCTGCGCTATTGTCGGTTTCAGAAGACAGAGCAGCGGCGCATATAGAGAGAGTTATCAATAGTATTGCTAACGTTCTCATCTGTTGTGTGCTGTGCCTATCGCGTCTATGAGCGCAACCAGAAAACAGTCATAAAACAAATCGCCAGCGCAAAAAATGTAAAGCCCTCAACCATTGCAGCAGCGATAACCATAGAGAAAAAGATACGGCCTCCTGCTTCGGGCTGGCGGGCTATGGCCTCGACGGCTTTACCACCGATTGCAGCCAGACCGAAGCTGGCGCCGATGACTATCGCGGCGCAGCAGACCACTGCCGCCACGATTGCCCAGGTTGAAGCTCCGGCGGCTGCCGCGGCCAATAAACTCGTTGTCAAACCGACCATTGTGTTTCGAACCTCCAAACAAATACTTGTTACAGAATCAAGTTATAAGCCAAATTATTATTTCAAGGACCAGAGATTTTTTGCCTTTGAGAACCAACGAGATAATGACAACAACCATTACAATTTTGCATTATGGTATCTAATTTTAGTGCTCCGGTGAAGTAGAAATTCCTATGTAGAGAGTGGATAAGAGAGTAAAGACATAAGCCTGCAGAAATGCAACAAGCAGCTCAATCAACGACAATGCCACGACACCCAAGACCGATGCAACTGCGGCGCAATAGTTTTTGAAAATCAGCACCAGACCTAAGAAGATTGCAATGACCAGATGGCCTGCGAGCATATTTGCGAAAAGACGAATGGCCAGCGTAAAGGGCCTGATAAAAGAGCTGATTATCTCAAGGACGTAAATGAGTGGTTTGAGCCACCAGGGCACGGGCGGGGCGAAATTGACAATGTATCGCCAAAGCCCCTGCTCTTTGATGCCGGAAATGTGGGTCATAAAGAATGCTACTACTGCCATTGCGCCGGTAACGTAGATATTAGCCGTGGCGGGGCCGAAGAGACGGCTCTCTTTCCCGGTCAGTAGAACAATAGTTTGTTCGATAGGAACCATTCCCAGTAGATTAAGCGTCAGGATGAAGAAAAAAACCGTCCAGACAAATCCGATATAGCTGTCGGTCCGCTCGTGGAGGATGGGTTTAGCCAGTTGCTCCCGGAGAAAAACGCATACCGACTCAATCAAATTATGCAGTCCCCTTGGGACCGGCCTTTTCGACCTTGCCGCCAAAGGTAGGCCTGTCAATAGTATCAGCACTGCCAGAGCGACCGCGAACATATGGTTGCTGGCAGTAACCTGCCATCGCCCTATTGAGAATGTAAATATCGGTCTGGAGACTATCGGCAATAAAGGATTAAAATCAACCAAACCAGCGAGATGTATCGCTGTCGCATTCAAACCTTACAGGCCTCAGTTGTAATTTTTGGTCTTTATCAATTGCGGTGATAAATTCTCATAACAAACCCATTCAGCAACAGTATAGCATCGAGGGTGGTGGGTTTTCCAAAAACCTTTGTGTTAGCGTTATTTGCCTATCAAAGGCAAATAAATATTACTACTGAATCACTTATTTGACAAGCCACAAAAGAACCTTTATAATAACGTATAAGGGTTTGTCTTTACAAATCTTAAGTTGAAGAGAGTGTTTTGCCGAGCCGCGATTGGCGATTGAGGCACGGGCTTAAAAAGCCGATAGCAAGGTAAGAATTATGGTTACAGAGCAACCTATTGACGTAAGGAAAGAATTGGACCATGAGCCGGAGCTAAACAAATACTTCAAGGCGGCTATAAAAGTCCAGGCCAGTGACCTTCATTTGAAAGTCGGGCAGCCGCCAAAGCTGCGTAAGTATGGAGACCTTAAAAACACTACCGGCGAAGTGATGACCAAAGAAAAGATGGAGGAGATGGTTTTTGAGATACTCACGCCGGTCCAGAAAGAATTTTTTGCGCAACACGGAACACTTGACTTTGCTCACGAGATTGGGGGGGAGCATCGTTTCCGAACAAACATATTTCGTCAACGAGGGATGATTAGTCTTGCAGCCAGACGCGTCAACACGTTCATTCCGCCGTTCAATGAGCTGAACTTGCCGGCAATACTGGATAAGATATGTCAGACGACGCAGGGGCTTGTTCTCGTGGTAGGGCCTACCGGCTGCGGGAAAACCACAACGATTGCCTCGATGATAGATTTTATAAATCGCACCCGTTCCTGCCACATAGTTACCGTTGAAGACCCCATTGAATACCTGTATAAAGACCAAAAGGCGATTGTATCACAGAGAGAAATCGGCATCGACGTGCAGGATTTTGATGAAGCGCTAAAGTATCTGATGCGGCAGGACCCCGATGTGGTGTGTGTGGGTGAGATGCGTGATTCCAACACGGTTACAGCGGGAATGAGGGCGGCAGAAACCGGACACCTTGTGTTCGGGACGTTGCATTCAGCGAATGCATCTCAGGCGGTTCATCGAATTCTGGACTTGTTCCCGCCAGCCGAGCGAGACCTGACAAGGCAGGCGTTAAGCGTGGCCCTTAGGTCGGTTATCAGTCAGGTGCTGCTGCCGTCTTTGAAAGAGGGGATAGAGAGGTTACCTGCGGTGGAGATACTTATTGCAAATCCGTCTGTGCGAAAGATGATTTCTGAAGGGCGCGAAGCGGATTTGCCCAGCATCATAAGAAGCTCCCAACACGAAGGTATGCAGGACATTACGGACAACCTTTGCCAAATGGTGAAGGACGGGCTGATAGACCCAAAAGAAGCATACAAACACGCGCCAAATGTAGAAGAGCTGAAGATGGCGCTGAAGGGCATCAGAACAACTGCCAGCGGTATCTTGTGAGAGTTGATTGAATTTTGCAGGGGAACAGCCTATGCCGGATTTGTTTGTGCTTGCGGTCGAATACGGGGGCTACATATCAGCAATCAAACTTATCGTTTTCCTGGTGTTTTTTTTCCTGTGGCTGCCTCTGGTCGGCTGGGTGTATAACGACGCCAAGTCGGTGGAGACAAAGGAGGTTACCTGGTCGGCGGTGGTACTCGGCGCCGGGGCGATGGGAGTGATAATCTGGCTGTTTATACCCATTTTCATTGTGGGGATGCTGTTTTATCTATTGGGGGTAGGCACAACCGCTCTTATCTATGTGAAGCACCGCAATACGAGGGTTATGGATTTTGACAAGGTTCTGACGGCCCAACACATCAAGGGGCTGTTTGCCTCCGAGGGCAAGAAACTTGAGGGTATGCAGAGCTTTACTTTCATAACAGCCAACAACAACGAGGTTCCTATTCCCGCGCCTAAAACACCGGAGTTTTTCGGCTACAAGATGGCATACGAACTTTTAACTGACGCTGCCTGGCGAAGGGCAAACAGCATAGCGTTTGCACCAACAGCACAAGATTACAGCGTGGCATACAATATTGATGGAGCGTCTTCAAAACAGCCCAGCATGGCCAAAGAGCAAGCGAAGTTCTTGATTCACTTTCTAAAGCACCTTGCCGATTTGGACACCAAGGAAACAAGAAAGCCGCAAAAAGGGAAATTCAGGATATCCAAGGACAAGAAAAATACCGAGTGGGAGGTAACCGCAGCCGGCTCAACGGTAGGCGAACAAATCAGATTAAAGCTGGTTACGCGAGAGGGCACGTCAAGATTATCTGACATCGGGCTTATGCCGGACCAACTCGAACAGTTAAGCAAGTTCCGAGGCATCAAACAGGGGGTATTTATCATAAGCGGGCCGGCGAAAAGCGGTGTGACTACTACGTTTTATGCTTTGCTGCGAAACCACGATGCCTTCCTAAACAGCATAAACACACTTGAGAAGAAGCCGACAGGCGAACTGCCGAATATAACCCAGAACATCTATAGTCCCACCGACACCGGCACAGCGACATTCAGCAAGAAGCTGCAGTCTGTAGTAAGGATGGGGCCGGACGTTGTGGGCGTTGCCGAGTGCGAGGATTCCGAGACGGCTCAGGTGGCCTTAGCGGCTGCAAAGGACGGGAAGATTCTTTATGTTACGCTCGAAGCGGTCGGCGTGCTTCAAGCGCTTGGCAAATGGATTAAACTGGTCGGGAATAAGAATGTCGCGGTCGAGATGCTGCTTGGGATAAGCAACCAACGGTTAGTCAGAAAGCTGTGCAGCGAGTGCAAGCAGGCATACACTCCGGACCAGGAGCTTTTCCGAAAGTTCAATATATCCGCCGAGAAAACGAAAGTTCTTTATCGAGCCGGTAAGGTGCAATATGATAAACACGGCAAGCCAATAACCTGCGAACATTGCCAGGGGGTAGGATTTTTCGGCAGAACAGGGATATTTGAAATCATCATACTGAACGATGAGCTGAGGAAGGTCGTAAGAGAATCCAAGTCACTGCCGGAAATCGGAACACAATTCAGACGGGCCAAGATGCTCTATTTGCAGGAGCAGGCATTGAGGAAAGTCATCGGCGGGGTAATATCGATAAACGAGATGATAAGGGTGCTTTCGGCGCCAAAAACGCAGCCGACAGCACCGCAGGATAATGGATAGTCGATAGTGAATGGTAATTTTATTTTTGCGGGCTAATAAGCAACCGGACCGGAGAACAATATGATAGGAAGTTTAGTTGTAGTAGTGGTAATATTAGGTTGTGCAGCGTATCAGTTTCTAAAAGGCACAATTGTCAAGGCATTTGCCACGTTAATAATTGCCGTTTGCGCAAGCGCTGTGGCGTTTGGGTACTTTGAGCTGCTGGCGAACCTCATTATCAGCCGGGGCGGGGAGGGGCGATTTGCCGCTCTGCTGCCGTGGGCACATACGTTGTGCTTTGTGCTGTTATTTGTCCTGGCTTTTGCGCTGTTACAGACGGCTGCTGGATATCTGATGCGCCAGCCGGTTGACTTAGGGCTGTGGCCTGAGCGCATCGGCCGAGCTATATGCGGAATTTTTTTGGGGCTGATTATCTCAGGGATTCTTCTTACATCTCTGGCAATGGCGCCTTTGCCAAATAAATATCCATATCAGCGATATGAGGAGCGAAGCCCGGACGCCGATAGGCCGAGCAAGGTCCTGCTCAATGCCGATGGTCTGACAGCGGGGTGGTTTAGTATGATGAGCAACGGAAGCTTGCGGGCCATCCACAATCCAAGAAGCTTCGCAACTTTGCACCCTAAGTTCGTGGACCAGCTTTATCTGAGCCGGCACAATGTCAGAGACGGCATATCCGCGGTAACGATGTCGGAGGCAATAGAGGTGCCGAGAAAGAGCGGGGCGTGGTATGCTCCGGAGGACATAAAAGATTCGAGCGGTAAACCGATAGCACAAAAAAGCGGGCATAACTTGACCATCGTGCGGATGGGAATAAAAAGAAGTGCGGGTAAGAATGCCGGCGAATTTACGCTTTCGCAGCTGCGACTTATCTGCAAAGCAAAGACGGATTCTGAAAATCCATTCACCGGGAAGGCACAAAACATTTACCCGGTTGGATACCTGAAGGCGGAAAAGCAGCTACAGGAAAGAAAGCTTAACCACCAGATAAAAATAGACCGCACCAGTTTCACGGAGACCGTTAAGTGGATAGATTTTGCTTTTTACGTGCCCAGCGACGCTGTGGGGGTGGCGTTGGAGTTTAAGCTAAACAATATTGCCGAGGTGCCGTCGCCCGTTTCCGCCGAGCAGGCACCGCCGGTAACACCATTTATTGAGCAACCGGAGGGCGAAAGGCCGCCTTCGGAAACCGGAGGCAGCGGGCAATCCCAAGTTCGTTCTGGAGAGGGCACACGGGACAATTCCGGCGGGAGGGGCCTTAGCAATATAAGCAAAGGGATATTAGGGCCG
>CAZKOQ010000053.1:0-13598 GCA_964554425.1 uncultured Pirellulales bacterium
TGATGACGATTTTTCTGGGTAGTCCCGAGATGGTGTCTCTGCCGGCTATCTCCATTGTCAATTCCTCTTCCAGCGGGGTGGCTGAGCCGATTTGTATCTTCACTCGTTCGGCGCTTGATTCTCCGATGAGCAGATTGTATGTCTTCTTGAGGTGATTGATTATCGCCTCATCCATATCGTCGCCGGCAATGCGAATCGACTGCGAGGCGGCGATGTCGGCCAGGCTTATTATAGCTACTTCTGTGGTTCCGCCGCCGATATCGACAATCATTGAGGCGGTAGGTTCAGTGATGGGAAGCCCAGCACCGATTCCTGCTGCCATCGGCTCATCAACGAGATACACCTTTCGTGCGCCGGCGCGTTCTGCGGAATCAATGACAGCGCGGCGTTCGACGGCGGTTATGCCGCTGGGGACGGCGATGACGACCCTGGGTCTGATTAGACTGCCGCGTCCGTGGACCTTGCGGATAAAGTAGCTTAGCATTGCCTCGGTGATTTCGAAATCGCTGATTACGCCGTCTTTGAGGGGTCTTATTGCGCTGATTGAGCCGGGGGTTTTTCCGAGCATCTCACGTGCGACAAGCCCGACGGCTTCGCCATTGTTGAGGACAATGTTGGTTCCTTTTCGGACGGCAACAACGGAGGGTTCATTGAGGACGATGCCTTTGTCGCGGACGCAAACCAGGGTCGTACAGGTACCGAGGTCGATACCCATATCCATACTAAACCAACCTAAGATTGTGTCCAACAGCACTTGCGACTCCTTTCTTGGTTTGCCTTTGGACTATTTTGATAATAAAGAGCAGGTTCGTCAACAAGAAAATTATGGCATACCGAAGAATGTGCCGTATTGGCTGTAGCACTTGAAGGCGACCAAGACCACGGTAGCGAACACTATGCAAAAGGCAACCGCAATGATGACCGTATAGATATTGTCGGGCGGTGTTATCTTTTTCCGGGTGCTTTGACCATTAGGGCTCATAAGGAACTCGAAACTAAAAGACAAAGAACATAACCCGCCAAACAGAGCGGCGGGTAAAAACTTAAAGACCGGTGCTGATTTGGTCGCCGGTCTTTGGCCCGCCGGTGGATGGCTGCACAAGCTGCAATTCACCAACTGCCTTTTCGACATCGACGTCCATAATCAGGATGTCACAGATAAACTGGTCTCCACGCGTAACGTGGAATTTCATACTTTCCTTTACACCGTCTGCTGCGCCGATGGATATTTCGGCCATAGAGTTTTTGAGGTCCACTTTGGTAATCTGCCCCTTTAGCTCGATATCCTTGGTAACGGGAGCGAGCCGGGCTTTATCTTTTGTGGGTGTAACAGCAGTGGGGGCAGGAACGGTCTTACCATACTGCCGAAGAATCTTGTCTAATTTATCCTGTAATTCGGTTTTTTCTTCAAGCAAGCGTCGGGATTTTTCCTCGAACATTGTTACTATCGCCATTTTCTCGATAAGAGCGGCTGTAGTTTCCTTGTGCTGGCTTTGCTCCTTTTCCAGGTCAGCTTGAACCCTTTTTAGCTCGGCGAGGGTATTTTTTAATAGCTGCCCCTGCTTATCATTGGTTTCGTAAAAGTCCTTTGTTATGGTTGTCCAGCTATCTACTTTTTGCAGGAGGAGGGCCTTTTCTCTTTCAGCGGCGGTGAGTTTTACCTCCAGGTCGGAGATTTGCGTTCGCAGGGAGCTGATTAGCCCATTTAGTTTGACCTTCTCCTGGTCTGCCTGGGCAATCGTCTCATTCAATTGCTTTTTGGCGTTCTCTTCATTTTCCTTAGCGGCGTTAGCAGCGTTTCTTAGGTCGGTCCACTTTTGCCTGTAATTTTCGGAGTTGGCGACATAGGTTACGATGATGCCGCACAGGAAAATTGAAGCGACGGTCAACAGGATAATCAAAGCCTTTGTAAGTGTGCTCACAACAGGCCCCTTTCACTTTTTTGATTTATTTTGGCCCACGGCGGATGAGCATATTAGGGTAACAATATATGAGTAAAGGAGTAACACATTTACCCATCTACTGTTTAGTCGCAAATTATATGATGGATGTCATTGTGAGGGAAGCGAATAACATCATTTGCGAAGGCCCGATGCTTCGGCTCATCATGACAAATCCTCAAATAAACTGCGACAGAGCCCTACTCATCTACAATATACTATAATTTTACGCTTAAAGCCCCAAAACGTCAAGTTATTTTTGGCCAAATCGTGATAAAATAAAATCCACCAAGCAACCCGGTGGACCCGCCTTAAGGGGGCTTGTCCGCCGAGCCAGCGGTAAATTCGATATAAGGCGTTTTTGGAAATTAGCGTTTCGCCGCGGATTGGAGGATGGCCTTTGTAGCGGCAATACGGACAAATTTTGACTCGTTTTTTAGCATCTGGGGCAGGAATTTTGTCAGGGAGGGCGTTCTGATTTGTCCGATAGCCAGTGCTGCCAGCACTTCGACCCTTTCAGAGGACTTTTTATCAAGCCCTGCTGTAAGGTTTTTCTCGAAGAATTCAAGGACTTCCGGTTCACCTGTGGGGTCTTTGAGCGAACCAAGCTGTTCGGCTGCTACCAGCCGGGCCTCCAATAATTCATCATCCAGCATAGTGATAAGGGCGTTTTTGGCATCAGCGGTTCGCAGCGCTCCCATAGATTTTATGCCCATTACCTTGACATCAGCATAGGCGCTTATCAGCATAGCCCACAGCTTAGGATATATCCGCTCATCGCCCAGCCGGGCTATGGATTCTGCCGACTGATAGACGACCTTATCATCTGAACTTTTGTGCTGCATAGCCCAGTATAGGAGTTTAATAGCTGGTTTGTCGCCGCTTTTACCCAGCAATAAGGCGGTGTTTGCCCTGACGGTCATATCCTCACTGGCAATAGAGTTGCGGATAAGCTGTAAATGCTGGGTTGAGCCGAGCTTGGTCATTGCGTAAGCGGCGGCAATCCTGACATTCTCGTTTTCATCCTTCAATAACTGCCTTATGGAGTTTTCTGCCAGCGTGTATTGAATATCGCCTATAGCCAGGGCGGCGGCAAAACGGACCGGCACATACTGGTCCTGTAATAATCGGTGAACCCTGGGCATTAGCTTGGTTTGCTTAGCGGCTGCGACCACTTCAATGGCATTAACCCGCACCATTGGATTGCTGTCGGACAACCCCTCCAGCAGGACTCGCAAGGCCTGTATCCTGGGGTCATTTGCGTCCAGAGTAGGGGTGCTGACTTGCTTTTGGCCCGCAGGAGGTATGCCGGTCGGAGCGACCTGGCTGGTCTTTGCTGGTTCGCAGCCGGTGTTAAAGATAATAGCGAATACGAACAGCGAACTGAGTAGTGAAAAAATTTGTGTTTTTTGGGTTTTGTGTGAACTGGCTTTTCCCTGCATATTTTCCATTTGGTCACCGTTGAAACTAAAAGTATAAATCTGAGAGTCCGCTTTACGTATAGCGGGTTGTATTCTGAAATTTTACGTTTTTCGTTTTAAGTTTTAGCTTTTTACAAACCCACACTATTATGAACAGGATAACACAGCCCTGGCAACAAAAATCCAGCCAGGGGTCGTGTTTACTGAAAAAAGTAACTCTTTTATCTATTGGTATTGTGTCGAGCAGCCATCCTGCGACGGCGGTTCTGTCTAAAGCTTTTTGAGGGAGCGTTCCTGCCAGGAATCCATCTCTTATTCGTCCGTGGCTGTCGATTATGCAGCTTATGCCGGTGTTGACGCTTCGGACGATAGCGAGGCGGTTTTCGACAGCTCTGAAGGCACAGACGGCTGCGTGTTGAGGAAGCTCTGCACTTGGCCTGACTTTGTTGGCTGCAAATCGCACGAACCAGCCGTCGTTACTTATATTTACAAGCCAGTCAATTTGTTTGTGACCAGTTTTGTTGACGGCAAATTTTCTTGCGATAGCTGGGACGGTATCCTCGTAACAAATGATTACACCAAATCTATAAATATTCGAAGTGTTCTGGGGTCTGGAGTCTGGGGTCAGGGGTCGGGGGTTCATTTCAAATATGGTGTATGAGGCGCCATAGTCGAGTGAGTAGTCGAAGTTGTATGGTATGAATTTGAGTTTCATCAAGAATTTATAAATGGCCGGGAAAGTTTTTCTGAAGGGCAGGACTTCGCCGAAGGGGACAAGGTGAATTTTGTCATATTGTTTGTCCGACCGGCGGCCGTCGGGTGTGTATAGAAATGCCGAATTGTAACGCTCTACCAAGTGAATTGTATCTTCTCTGATTTCAGGCGCGCCGCCGTAAGCTCCCACAAGGAGGAAGGCGGTATTTTTGGAGTGTTCTTTGAGCAGTTTATCGAAGGTTCGGTAGTCGTGCTGAATATCTAATTTCTCTAATACATTTAATACACGCTGGTCCAGAACCGCCTGCACCATTGTTTCGGGCCATATAGTAAGTTCAGCGCCGGCTTTTGCGGCGGCTTTACTTTGCTCCATCAGACCGTCAAATATTTCCTGTTCGGCGCTAAACGTTTTTTTGACCGACTGCGGGATGTTTGATTGCAACGATGCGACTTGTGGTCCCTGCTCAATAAATTTGTCTGATTGTGCTAACCGCCATTTTCCATAGGCGAAGGCGGCGACTACCGTTAGACACACCAGGACCGCTTTAATGATATTGATGATTGACGATTGACGATTGACGATTGACAATCGAGAATCGAGAATCAGTTCGGCCAGCAGGCCATTGAACATTGCTATTAAAAATGAGACGCCGCCTGCGCCAAAAATGTCGGCTATCTGGATAAGCTCGATGTTCCGGTATTGGCTATGAGCTAAGAACCGCCAGAAGAAGCCGCCTAAAAAGAGGCCCTGCATTCGCTCGATGCCGACGATGAGGACGGGTGCAGCGATAAATAATGGAATCTTTTTTATTCTGCAGTAGCGAATACAAAGGGCCAGTATTGGCCAGAGGAGGGCGGTGTAGAGGCAGAAGGCAAGATGCCCGGCTATTGTTACAGGAAAGACCCAATATAGATTGCCCAACCAGTAGAAAAGTGAAATTATGTACCCCCATATAGCTAATTGACGGGGCTTTGCCTGCGGTGAGCAAACCAAAATAAAGGGCACCCAGGACAGCCATGCTAAAAACGCCCAGCCAATCGGTGGCTGAATCACTGTCAGCATCGCCGCGCTGACAACAAAGGGCAAAAGCATGATGCCGACAATTTTTGTTGGCATAGGTGTGTGTACCTCAGCTTCTAACAATCTTCTCTCCACGAAGAGGGCCTAACTTACCAGCCTTGCGAAGTTTTTCTAATTGGTTGGCCACTTCATCTGCGGTGTAGTGTTGGATTTTCCTGAGGCGATCATTAAGCTTTGCTGCGAAAAGAGATAACAACATAGAATTTTTACGTAGTTGACCGTCGGGTACCTTGTTTTCATGATAGAGCCATATCAATTCTTTATCAGCGTGTTCCGGCCATTTTGGCCGTCCTTCTCCCTCGACAGGCAACCCCTTTGATTTTTTCAAGCGTTCTTTGGCTTGCTTAACATATTTTTCTGATATCTCAATACCCGTATAGACTCGATTTAGTTTGTGAGCGACGACGGCAGTTGTCCCTGAGCCGCTGAATGGATCAAGGACCCAGTCATCTTTATTGCTACTTAACCGGATAATTCGTGCTAGTAATCCTTCAGGCATCTGGCATGGAAATTTGAGCCGTTCCTTAAACGTCCCACATAACCGAGGGTACTCATCCCACACATCATCTGGCGTCTTACCCTCACGGTTTGCACGCTTGTCCTTATATACCCATTGTCTGTCAGAAATTATCCGCAATGTATCATCATGGAAGGTGAATTTTTTAGCATTTTTGACAAGGTAGAAAATATGCGTGTGCGAGCGGGCAAACTTGTTTTTCATCTGCTGGCCGAATGTATAGTGCCATATTATCCAGTTCCGCATAAAGAGCCGGAGGTTGTCAGCTATGATTTTTACATTTGCAGCGTATGTGTCACCTATAGCTATATAAAACGAACCGTTTGGTTTGAGCACTCGCTTGCACTCTGACATCCATTGCTCTGTCCACCGGAGGTACTTTTCTCTTTTCATCTGGTCATGGTAGTTATCGTATTTGTAACCGATATTAAAAGGTGGATCAGCGAAAACCAAATCCACGGAACCTTTTTCAATAAGTGGTAGAACTTTTAAGCAATCATCACAAATTATTTTGTTCTGAAATTTATTCATAGCGATATATTAGACTTTAGTGCCGAGATTGCAAATAGGATTAAAAATTGAGTTATATTCACAGGAGACCTTATAGAAGTTCTCAGAAAAATGTACGCTGCTTCAATCGACCAATATGTTTAGCCCTTTTTCTTTCTCCCTTCTTTTCAAAACGACCAATAGCTTTCCAAGCTGCATTTCGGTCAACAAGTTGGCCTTTGATTCGTTCAAATTCTCTACAAATTGATTCAAAAGTTTTTGTATAAGGCAAGCTATCTCTTCCAACACCACTTTGTTCCCGGAGTTTTGAAAGACGTTTGCAATCATCTATACTAAGTTTAAAAAGCAGCTCTTTAATTATGGGGATTGTTGAGAGTGGCCATATTCCAAAGAATTCTTTTAATTCCCTTTTTGTTGTTTTAGCTAAGTTTATTACACGAGGATAGATTTCTTTCTTATACTCTAATCCTAATTCCTTTGCTGTTTCTGAAAGTTCAAGTTTTTTTGCAGTATTTGGTTTTACAGAAGTTGCTCTCGTTAAAATATCAGCCAGTCTGTGATCTGATGTCAAAATGAAAAAATTATTTCTTCCATGAATTCTAGAAAGTTGTAATCCAATACCTATGATAGAATGATCTGCAGCGGCCATCATTTTTTTATTTCTTTTTCTGTAGTATTCATAGTTTGCATCAACACGGCTGATTAGATTTGTTGCGTATATATGATAATCATTGAGTTCAACTTGATTTAGAAGTACACCATTTTTCAGATCGTCTTTGAATTGTTTTACTATTTTGTCATAATCAGTCTTATTGAGCTTTTTTGATAAATTCCTTTTTACTTGCTTGTCCCAAGTTGAAAAAAAATACTTTGCAAAAACAGCAAAGACTTCAGAAACGCAAAAATTTGGTATATAAAGAAAAACTTCTGGAGTTCCTCTATCTCTTACAGCATCAATAATGTTTTTAATATGTTTCCTTGCATTAATTGACCTGAGAGATTCTGGTAGGTAATATCCAGCGACAACATTGGCATCTAATAAAACAAAGCGAGTGTGATTAGTTGGTTCCATTTTGGTCACGTTCATATACGAGAGCTACATAGAATGAGCCGTGGGGCTTTAGGACCTTTTTGCAGGTGTTCATCCATTTTTTTGTCCAGTCAATATAATTTTCTCGGTTTTGTTTGTCGTTGTATTTGTCGTATTTGTAGCCGATGTTGAATGGCGGGTCAGCAAAGATAAGGTCTGCAAACGGCTCCTTAACTGAACCGAGAACTTCTATACAATCGCCGCAGATAATCTTGTTAAGAAAGTTCTGCATATTGATATGGTATAAATTGGCGTCGGGTTTGCAAGAGGAATTGCATGCTGGAGAAGCATCGTGTGTCTTTTGTCATTCGAGATATGAAATAGTCATCACGACCTGCCTCGTTTAGAAATTTCATTTCTCACGTGGCTTAATTGCCAATTGTTCTTTGAAGACTTTACCTGTGAGGTGGTCTGTGAAGGTGACGGTGACCGTAAGAGGGTCTTTGAAGTTTTCGACTTTGCCGGCTATATCGAACGTCAGTCGGTAATTAAGGGTAAGGACCGTCTTAACCCACAGTTTTTTTAACTGTTCTGCGGTTACGTGCCACTCGCCAATCAGGGCTTGGCCGTCCGGCCTGTTAAGGTTCCACAATTGCACATCCACGGTGCCCGCCGCCTTTATTATGTCGCTGTCCTGGTCAATGGGCTGGACATAGACGATTAACGTTTCTTTCTTGCCGTTTCTATCTTTGTCATAGAAGTTGGTGTATCGAGTGATTTTAATGCTGGTGAGATTGTAGATGTCAGCGGGCTTGCCGTCCTGCGGGATGCCGGAGAGGACTTTTACCTGCTGTTGCAATTGCTCGCTTTCAGTTTTGGACCGTTCGAGCTGGTTGGCCAGCAGCGCCTTTTCATCGGTCAGCTTTTGGACCTGCCCGGCCAGATTGTCTTTGGGTGTGCTTTGACAGCCGGCCACTGCTGCGAGCAGGCATAACGCAGCGATAATTATTGTGTTCGATTTACGATTTATGAGCCACGAATTACGGTTCATCGGCTTTTTCCTCAGTCAAATGGATTTTTTCGGTCGGCTGTTGGGAGATGATTTCAGGTGCTTTTTGGAGGATTCTATCCGCCAGGCCGTATTCGATTGCCTCTTTTGCATCGAGCCAGAGGTTTCGGTCGCAGTCTTTCTCGACCTTCTCGACCGGTTGGCCTGTATGTTTTGCGAGAATATTATAAAGGACGCCTCGAAGCCGCAGTATTTCCTGCGCTTCGATATCAATATCAGTTGCGGGTCCTATTAGGTGGCCTGTTATCAACGGCTGGTGGAGCAAAATCCTGTTATTTGCCAGGAGGAATCGCTTGCCGTTTTTGGCGCCGGCTAATAATAGCGCTGCCATACTCGCCGCCTGACCGATACAATAAGTAGCGACCTCGCAGCGCAAGAACTGCATTGTATCATAGACAGCGAGCCCTGCGGTGATAGAGCCGCCTGGCGAGTTGATGTAGAAATGAATGTCGGTTTTGCTGTCCTCGTTGCTTAAAAACAACATCTGGGCGATAATGAGGTTGGCGATTTCGTCGTCGAGAGGCCCGCCGAGAAAGACAATCCTATCTTTCAATAGCCGGGAATAGATGTCGTAGGCGCGCTCTCCCCGCCCGCTTTTCTCAATTACTATCGGCACCAAATTCTGATTAACTTTCATCACGTTCTTCTTTCAGAGACTGATAAACAGGTTCTTGCATCAGACACAGATTTATCCGCCACAGGCGGATTTACACAGATTCACACTGTTGTTTTTCGTTTTGCCTTTTCACTTTTGACTTGTGCTCTTTTGCTTTTCAGGCGAAACAAGCTCTCATTTTTTTTCGGCCTTTGGTTTCTCTGCCCCTTCTTTGAGGACCTCGTCGATTAGGCCGTATTCACGGGCCTCTTCTGCGGTCATATACCTGTCTCTTTCGGTCTCAGCAGCGATTCTTTCGACCGTCTGTCCGGTGTGCCTGGCGAGGATTTCGTTTATCATAACCTTGGCCTTGAGGATTTCTTGGGCCTGAATTTTGATATCGGCTGCCTGTCCGCTGACGCCGCCCCAGGGCTGGTGTAGCATAACCTTTGCGTGCGGAAGTGCGAAGCGGCTTCCCTTTGTGCCGGCTGCTAAAACCAGCGCTGCTCCGGATTGTGCTCTGCCGATGCAATATGTTGCTACCGGTGAGCTGACAAAACGCATAGTGTCGTAAACGGCCATTGTGTCATCGACGCTGCCGCCCGGGGAGTTGACATAAAGACTGATTTCGCTATTTCGCTTGAGGTTGTCTAAGTACAACATTTTCATTATGACTTCTGCTGCCCGCTGATATGTGATTTCTCCTATCAGAAACACAATGCGGTTTTCCAGAAGCATATCATCCAAGCTCATCTGGCGGTATCGCTGGTATGGGCCGTATTGGTTATGTATATCCTGGAATTTTTTCATTTGGACACCATAATTTGTATTTTATATTTCGTATAACCCGCCGTAAAACGGTGGGCTAAATACTAACGACCAGTGGCTATCGACCAAAGACACGCATTTACTTATTTACTTAATCGGCTTTTTTATCTTTAGTCTTCTTTTTAGTTGCTGTTTTCTGCGTTTTGGTTTGTTTTTTCTCCTCGCCGGATGCTTTTTTGACAGCTTTTTTCACTGGCTTTTGGGCTTTCTCGACGGCCTTGGCCGGGACGGGCTTCTCCGGCTCTTTTTCCTGCTCTTTCTCAGTTACTTTAGCTGATTCGAGCAGCTTGGCGATGCACTTGCTCTGGCGGACCTCCAATTTGAACTGTGCTAACGAGCCATTTCTGGTCATATCTTCTTTCAGCCGTTCCGGACGCTGATTTTGTTGAATTGCCAACTGGGCTATGTGGCCATTGATTTCTTCTTCGGTTACCTCAATCCCCAGCTTGTCGGCCACCTTACCCATAACAAAGAACGCCTTCAACTGCTCTTTGGCCTGCTCTTCACTGCTTGCGTGCAATTTATCCATCTGCTCGTCTATCTGCTGTCGCGAAAGTCCGCGCATCATTAGATTTACATACTGCCTTTGGAGCAGGGTGCTTGCCTGTTCTGCTACGAGATTCAGCGGGAGGTCAAAATTAGTATTGCTAAGCAGGTGCTTGTAAATCTGCTCGGTCATCTCTGCCCTTGTCTGCTGCTCTAATCGGCCGTGGAGCATATCGCGGGTTTTTTCCCGAAGCTCATCTTCGTTTGCAGCGCCGTATTTCTTCAAAAGGTTTTCGTCTAACTCTGCGGTTTTTAACCACTTGATGTCTTTAATCGTTATCCCAATATCGATTTTTTTGCCTCGATATTCTTCTCTAAAATATGTCTTTGGCACCTCGACGCTGGTTTGCTTAGTATCTCCGGTTTTGGCTCCGACCAACAATTCGTCAAGTCCTTCGATGGGGACGCCTGCGACGAAGCCATTTCGCCTTACGAATATCTCGGCATTGTCGAGTTTTTGTTCTGCTTCAGCTCCTTCAACCTTCAGAACCGCATCGGCGATTAACTGGTCGCCAGACTCAACAGCACCTTCTTCTCGCGGCGTCCAAACGCCCGACCACCGGCGTAGCTGCTCGATTTCTCTGTCGATTTGCCCCTCGGTAACAGCCAGCTTTGTCCTTGTTACGGCAATTCCTTCGAGCGACGGCAACTCGAACTCCGGCCAAACTTCAACTTCGAAGTCGAACTTCAGGGGACCGGTTTTCGGCAGCTCTATCTCTTCGTAAATGTTTAGGATACCGTTCTCCTTCCTGACAGGATACTTCTTCAACTCATCGGTTATGAGCCATATACTACCGGCCTGCTCGACCGAGGCCGTGGCACGCAGCGAAAGTGGAGTGTTATTTTCTTCAAACTTTTGCCGTAACTCATCTGAGATGATGGAACCGTCTAAATCACCGTGGAACTTCAAATCGGTGTTAAACAGAAGTTTCTTTTCGAAATCAATGTCCGGCTCACCGATTACATCCAGCTTGTTATCCTTGATGGCCGAATCGCTTGCCTCGGCTATCAGTTTCAATTTAATTTGGTCGGTGGTCTCTTTGCCGAATCTTTTTTCCAGAAGCCGGCGTGGCGCCCGACCTTTTCTAAAGCCCGGCACGAGCGCCTCTTTTTGCAGCCGTTTGTATTGTTCATCCGTGGAGCTCTTTATTGTTTGTTCCGGGACCTCGATAATGACCTTTTTTTTGCAGGGGCCTGTTTGCTCGATTGTGACGGTGTTTTTTGGTGCGGTTGTTTGCTGCTCTTCCGGCATTTCGGTGCTCCTAAAGAGTTCTATCTGTGTTGGCTCAAATTATAAACAAAAAAGGCATCAGGGAAAGAACATCCCTTAGCCAGATTTTTTCATTTGGTGGCACGGCCATCCCTTCGACTACGTTCAGAACAGGCCTGGCCGTGTCTTCACCGGCTGGAAGCCCGTGCCACTTTTAACGTATCTGCGACCAATGCCAAACTACCACTTAGCCGGTGCCTCGCCGATACTATCGTAGAGCATAGGTCATAGGAGCACACGTCCGCCTTACGTATGGCGGACAAGCCATAAGCTTTTGTGCTCTTCTTTTCTTACGCTCTTACACAAAGCGGGTGATGAGATTCGAACTCACGACATTCACGTTGGCAACGTGACGCTCTACCCCTGAGCTACACCCGCGTATTCGTGATTCGTGACTCGTCGTTCGTGGCTCGATTCACGGTCAGCACAAGAAGAATTATATAAACTGCAATCGGTATCTGCAAGGGTTTTTTTTGCAAAAATTCGGCGTTTATACCAGCAAGATAGTTACTTGCGGATATGCTATAATATCGGCTGCTGAGACGTGGAGATTATAATTGAAATCGCCGATAATTTGATAAAGGAGTGGCTTAATATGGGTGCGAAATATCGGGGTTTAAACGAAACTTGCCTGACGGCAGTCAAGAGGCAGGTCTGTGTGGCTGTATTGTTGCTGATACTCCTACCATCTGTGGTTATTTTGACTATTGGTGGCGCCAGAGTGTCCCAGGCGGTTTTTGCCGCTGAGAGTAAGAGCGATGATACTAATCAGCAGGCCGGTCGGCAGAAAGACCCGAATGAGAGGAAACCGGAGCGGCCGGACCATAACCATCCGGTTTTCAAAGAGCGCATCCGCGAGCGGGCGAAAATGGTTACTGAGCAAATCGAGTGGCGGGATGTGAATGACCCCAATGTCCTAAAGGCGATGCGGATAGTGCCCCGGCACGCCTTCGTGCGGCCCGGTGAACAGCGAGAGGCATACGCGGACTACCCCCTTCCGATTGGTCTTGGACAAACCATCAGTCAGCCATATATCGTTGGCTTTATGACCGAGGCGTTGAAACTAAAGGCCGACTCTAAAGTTTTGGAGATAGGGGCCGGCTCCGGCTATCAGGCCGCCGTCTGCGCTGAAATTGCACAGGAGGTCTATACAATTGAAATTGTCAAGGAGCTTGCCGAATCGGCGAAGGAACGCCTTAAGAAACTTGGTTACAAAAATGTTTTCGTTAGGGCCGGCGACGGCTATTTCGGCTGGAAGGAAAAAATGCCCTTCGATGCAATTATCGGCACGGCTGCCACCGGTCGTATTCCACCGCCATTGCTGGAGCAGTTGAAGCCGGGCGGCAGAATGATTTTGCCTTATGAAACCGGTAGCGGCTTTCAGTATCTGGTTTTAATTACAAAAGACGAGAAAGGCCGCATCCAGAGGAGAAATGTTATGCCGGTCCGTTTTGTGCCGATGACAGGCCAGGTGCAGAAGGGCGAAGGTAAATCAGAGAAATAAAGCCACAGAGCCAAGAAGGCGCGAAGGCGCGAAGACACAAAATCAAAGAAGGAAATCCGAAGCTCGAAATCCGAAATCCGAAACAAATTCGAATAACCAAAATACGAAATTCAAAACGAAGAAGACACGGATTTACACTGAGATAAACCCGCGATACAGAGTGGCGGGTGAATATTTGGATTAGCATGTTAGGTGCAATGCGGCGGCGACATTTACACCTGTTCGCGTCAATTCATTAAATCGCTGGACGGCTTTTTGGGTATCGAGCGCTTCCAATTGAATATTGTGCTGTTGTAGAAGCTCCCTGGTTTTCGGCTCTACTTTCATAAAACCCGATGCCCCGCAGCCAACAACCAGAACCGTAGGTTTTGCGGAAATTACCATTTGCAGGTCATCAATAGATAACGAATGTCCCTCTTTCCTCCACCAGTTGGCCTGCACTCGGCCGCCAATGATAATGCAATCGCTGGTGTAGCTAACTCCATCAATAACAATTTCGCCAAATTGGTATGAATCAATGTGCATTCACTTTATTATCATTTCGCCGCTATACTGTCCTGAATTAGCGCTAGT